>JBAUOM010000769.1:0-2510 GCA_049579765.1 Xanthobacteraceae bacterium | reverse complement strand
CGAGGTTGCCGTCACGATTGACCAGCGGCAGGCACTCGGTCCATCCGGTGGCAACGTCCACCATCGTGAGAGTCTGGATGAACGAGCCCGCCACCGACGTGCCGCCATGCGCCACCATATCGACTTCACAGAAGCCGGGTGCTGGGTCCTTCCAGTCGTTGAACGTCCGGATCGGCACCTCGCGACGGATCGCGGAGTAGAAGCCGGCCCGCCGGCGACGGCCGCCCGCCGCTGCAAACTTCACCTGGCCGAGCATTCGGTCGATCGTCGCGGCGCTCACCGCGAGCAATTGCGCTTGCTCGCCCTCGCTGAGCTGCAATCGGCCATGTTGCTCCAGTGCTGGCAGAAGGATCGGGATCATTGCCACGAGCCGCTTGCCGCACACCCGAGCTGTCGCGGCATGATCCGGCGCGGGTGGAGACGTTCCACGCTCGAGAGCGCGCGCTGAGATCGCGCGAAGATCGCGGCCTCCAGGCGCGCAAAGGATTATGGCGCGCATTCGCAATCAATCGAAAATTCTGTGACCGCGATCACAGCGCCGACGCCCGCACGGCGTCAATCAGGTCAAAAACGCCATGCCGCTCCTGCCGCAGCGTCTTCTTCACAACCAACTTCCGAATCGCACGCGGCGTTACGCCAAGCAGTTTGCTCAGATCCCTGAGCCTCTCCGTGCGCGGCCATCTTGTACCGCCGGGGCCCAGTTTGTCGACAGGATACTCAAGGGCGGCGCCCAGCCCGCCGACCCGCCAATTGAGCAGCCCACCAAGATCGAGTTGGTGATCAACCTCAAGACCGCGAAGGCGTTCGGCCTCGAAATCCCACCTTCGCTGCTCGCCCGCGCCGATGAGGTGATCGAATAATTGTGTTTCGGCGTGCAATTTCTTATGACCATTGTCAATCCTGAGGACATGCAGCATCGTTTCCGCGCTTGCGCTGCGGAAGGTGGTTGGAACTGTCGAAGATCTGGGGCGGGGGTCAGGGCGCCGGCGCTTTTGCGACGGTTGAGCAGTTTCTCATCCGCGGGTTGGGTACCGCATGCCAAGTGTGCGTCGTGGGGCTGCCTCGGTCTGACTCTCGGAGATCGGCATTACCGCTCCCAAAATTGGTGGAGGATTCCCCTGACCGGCACCAACGCCCTGGCCGCCGCCTCAGATATCGCGGTGCTTGTTATGAAGCCGCCCGCGGTGCCGTGACGTGAGCGATCGCCCAGATGAATCCGACAAGTTCGCGAGCGATGGCAGTGATTACGACGGGAGCCTTTTTTCGACGGGCCAGCATTCGGCGGTATCGTGCGCAAAGCCGGACCTGCGCCTTCCAGGCGATATCCCGGACTTCCACCGGGAGCACCTCCTGTCGCTGGTACATGGCTTGGCCAATCTTGGCCGGCATTCGGTAGGCCCAAGCCGCTTCAACGATCAGCCGTCGCGCGATGACGCTGCCCGCCTTCGTGATGCCGGTGAGCCGGCGCGTTTCTCCGCTCGAATGTTCGCCCGGTACAAGGCCGAGATAGGCCATGAGCTGGCGCGGGCTGTCGAACCGCCGCATATCCCCAACCTCCGCGACCACACCCGCTGCGATCACGAGGGCAACGCCGCGGAGCGCTTGGAGCGCCTCAACCACCGGACCGAGAGACCACTCGGGCAAGAGAGCCACGATCTCCCGTTCGATAGCCGCTTTTCTTTCGTTGGCCTGATCCATGGCGTTGACATAGGTCTGGAACGCGATCTGTTGCGCCGAGTGCTCGAACGTTTGATTACCGAGCCATACGCGATGCCGCTTTTTCCAGACTGCGCCAACGTACCGACGGCCATGACGCAAAAGGAAGCCTCGGATGCGCTGGCGGGCCTGGCGAACATCCTTGCTGGCGACCTCGCGAGAGCGGATGAGGTCGCGCATGGCCTCATGCGCGGGGTCCGGCACCCAGACCGTGGTGAGTTCGCCAGCGCGTGAGAGACGCGCCAGGATGAGTGCATCGCGTCGGTCGGTCTTGACGTGGTCGCCGGCACGCCGCGGCGTATGAGCCGGCGAGACGACCTCGCAGACGTGGCCCGCATCATTGATCTGTCGATATAATCCGTACCCGCACGGACCGGATTCGTAGACGCAGTGTAGTCGCCCATGCCGACTGCCAAGCTTGTTGAGCACGGCCGCAACGGCGTCGGGCCGGTTGCTGATTTCCCCGTAAAAGCGGACGTCACCCGTTCGTCCAGTATCCGCGATGGCGATGGCGATGGTGTCTTTGTGGACATCGAGGCCGAGATAGGCGCTAAAATGCATTTGGTCCGTCTCCTGTGCATGAGGATCGGTGCCGAATCGGCGCAACCCTCGTTCAATGATTTGCACATCGCGAGGCGGACCACTTTCGATCCGAATCACGGACCGCGGTCATATCGTCTGACCCCCGATCGGCGTCCAATTTTCTTATGACCATTGTCAATCCTGAGGACATGCAGCATCGTTTCCGCGCTTGCGCTGCGGAAGGTGGTTGGAACTGTCGAAGATCTGGGGCG
>JBAUOM010000768.1:0-2774 GCA_049579765.1 Xanthobacteraceae bacterium | reverse complement strand
CCGTAGAGGTCGCGCATGGCGAGCGCGTCGTGGAACGAGGTGCTCTGGTAGCCGAGCATGATGTCGTCGGCGCCGGGCACGCCCATGACGAAGTTGACGCCGGCGGCGGCGAGCAGCGCGAACAGCGCGTCCATGTCGTCCTGGTCGGCCTCGGCGTGGTTGGTGTAGCAGACGTCGACTCCCATCGGCAGGCCGAGCAGCTTGCCGCAGAAATGGTCCTCCAGGCCCGCGCGCATGATCTCCTTGCCGTCGTAGAGATATTCCGGCCCGATGAAGCCCACGACCGAATTGATGAGCAGCGGGCGGAAGCGGCGCGCCACCGCATAGGCGCGCGCCTCCAGCGTCTGCTGGTCGACGCCGTGATGCGCGCCGGCGGAGAGCGCGCTCCCTTGCCCGGTCTCGAAATACATCACGTTGTCGCCGACGCTGCCGCGGCCGAGCGCGAGCGCGGCGGCCTGCGCCTCCGCGAGCAGCGCAAGGTCGATGCCGAAGCTCTTGTTCGCCGCCTGCGTCCCCGCGATCGACTGGAACACGAGATCGACCGGCGTGCCCTTGGCGATCAGGCCGAGCGTGGTGGTGACGTGCGCGAGCACGCAGGTCTGGGTCGGGATGTCGAGCTTGACGCGCAGCTCCTCGAGCATGGAAAGGAGCGCATGCGCGCGCTCGGGGCTGTCGGTTGCGGGATTGATGCCGATGACCGCGTCGCCGGCGCCGAGCAGGAGGCCGTCGAGGATGCTGGCGGCGATGCCGGCGAGGTCGTCGGTGGGATGATTGGGCTGCAGCCGTACCGAGAGCCGGCCGGGGAGCCCGATGGTGTTGCGGAAGCGGGTGACGACCGCGCACTTTGCCGCCATCACCATGAGATCCTGCAGCCGGCTGATCTTGCTCACCGCCGCCGCCATCTCCGGTGTGAGGCCGGGAGCGAGCGCGGCGAGATCATCGGCCGTCGGCGCGTCGGAGAGGAGCCAGTCGCGCAAGCCGCCGACGGTGAGATGCGCGACCGGCGCGAACGCCGCGGCGTCGTGGGTGTCGACGATGAGGCGGGTGACCTCGTCCTGCTCGTAGGGGACGACGTGCTCGGTCAGGAAGGTCGCGAGTGGCAGGTCGGCGAGCGCGTATTGCGCCGCCACCCGCTCCTCGCCCGAGGCCGCGGCGACCTCCGCGAGCTTGTCGCCGCTGCGCGGCGGCGAGGCCTTGGCCATGAGCGTCTTGAGATCGGGAAAGACATGGCGGCTGGTGCCGATCGTCGCGCCGTACATGCGGGATGCCTTTTGTCCGTCGATCGTGTCCCGGATGCGATGCAGCGCGAAACGAAGTGGAGCTTCGCTTCCTGCTGCGCTGCGCCCGGGACACGCTACTTTAACACACCCTCACTGCACGAATTCGTCGGTGTAGAGGCCGTCGAACTTCGCGAGCGCGTCCTTGGGCGCGAGCAGCTTGGCCTCGAGGCTGACCTGCTGCGAATGCGTCAGGCTCGGAACGGTGACGCGCAGGTCGCGGGCATGCGCCTGCGCCACGGTCCGCCAGGCGGCGGCGAGCACGCCGGCATCCATCCTGTCGAAGCGCTTCCTGAGCAGCGCGAGCGCGGCGTCCGGGTCCTCGTGCATGAAGCGGTTGGCGGCGGCGAGCGCGCGCACCAGGCGTGCGCATTTCTCGCGCGCCTTGGTGCAGGTGTCGGGGCGGGTATAGACGAGGCCATAGGCGAAGGGGAGGAGATCGGGCGCATCGCTCACCGCGCTCGCCAGCATGACGGCGCTGCCTTTGAGCACCGCCTCGGTGGTGTAAGGCAGCGAGGTGGCGTAGCCGTCGATCGCCTTGGTCTCGAGCGCCGCCAGCATGGCGGAAGGGTCCATGGGCGCGATGCGCACGTCCTGCTCGATGTCGAGCCCGCCGCGATTGACCACCAGGCGCTCCCAGGCGTGCACGATGCTGTTGACGCCCTGGATGCCGACGGTCTTGCCGCGCAGCGCCTTGGCGCGCTCGGCGAGCGGCATCGCCGCGGTGACGCCCGCGGCCTGCGCGACGTCCTTGCGCAGCACCAGCTCGACCAGCGGCTTGTCGATGAGATTGGCGATGGCGAAGAGGCGCTGGCCCTGCGCCGCCGCGCGCAGGAACACCGGGCCGGTGCCCATGGTGAAGTCGGCGCTGCCGGCGATGACGGCGTTGACCGCGCCCACCCCCACGACGGTGCGGTGGCCGACCTTGAGCCCTTCCTTCTTGTAGAAGCCGGCATCCTCGGCGAGGAACGGCGCGCTGAAGGTCAGCGTCGCCGCGGGCAGCGTCATGAGGATCTCGATCTCCTCGCCTGCTGCCGCGGCGGGGCCGAGCGCGACCGCGACGCCGAGCGCGGCGGCGATGGTGCGATATTTGGGCATCGCGTCCTCCTTTTGCTTGATCACCGTGAGAGGAATTGGCGATTTGCTGTGCTGTCGTCCCCACGCAAGCGGGGACCCATGGTGCCATACGCAGGGGTCTCTGGAATATGGGTCCCCGCAACGGCGGCCCGGCGCGGGGACGACGGCCAGAGTGATGGATCAAACAGTCGGGACTGCGAGTATAATATACTGCATCATCTGGGACCGCTCGGCGGCAAGAGCCCGACTCATGAAAGTCCCGTATCCCGGCGCCATCGACTGCGATCTGCATCCGGCGATGCCGGGCGCGGCGGCGCTGCTGCCTTATCTCGACGAGTATTGGCGCGACCAGATCGTCAACCGCCACATCGACAAATATTCCTTCGTTCTCACCAGCTATCCGCCCAATTCGCCGCTCTC
>JBAUOM010000767.1:0-18614 GCA_049579765.1 Xanthobacteraceae bacterium | reverse complement strand
CGCCTGCGCTGCGCCCGGGCGAGCCGATCTCGCTCGGGCTGCGCGTGCCCGAGGTGCTCGAGGCGATCCGCCGCGCCAACGCGACCGGGACCACGCAGAATGCCGAGTTTTTCGACCGCGTGCCGGTCGACCGCTGGTACGAGGCGGTCGTCACGCCGATATTGTCGGCCGGGCTGGCCGCCAAGCCCGGGCTCGTGCTGCTCGCATTCCACGATCTCACGCCGCTGCGGCGGGTGGAGGAGATGCGCGCCGATTTCGTCGCCAATGCGAGCCATGAGTTGCGCACCCCGCTTGCCGCGCTGTCCGGCTTCATCGATACCTTGAAAGGACCGGCGCGCGACGATCCGGCGGCGCGCGAGCGCTTCCTCGCCATCATGCAGGTGCAGGCGGACCGCATGGCCCGCCTGATCGACGATCTCCTGTCGCTGTCGCGCATCGAGCTCAACGCGCATCTGCGTCCCGACACCCAGGTCGATCTCGGGGCCATCCTGCGGCAGGTCGCCGACAGCCTGCAGACGCTCGCGCGCGACCGCGACGTCGAGGTCAAGACCATCGGAGCCCACAGCCCGCTGCTGGTCCCGGGCGATCGCGACGAGTTGATCCGCGTGTTCGAGAATCTGGTGGAGAACGCGTTGAAATATGCCGCGTCGGGCAAGCGGGTGGATATCGCGCTGTCCGTCGCCGAGGCGGTGGACGGCAAGCGTGAGGCACGCATCGCGGTGCGCGATCGGGGCCCAGGCATCGCGCCCGAGCATCTGCCGCGGCTGACCGAGCGCTTCTACCGCGTCGACGTCTCCGAAAGCCGGGCCCAGGGCGGCACCGGGCTGGGCCTGGCGCTCGCCAAGCACATCCTCAACCGGCACGGCGGGCGGCTCACGATCGAGAGTGTCCTGGGGCAAGGAGCGACATTCACCGCCCATTTGCCGATGGCTGATGCGACGAAAGCCAATCCGTGACCGGGCTGCGACCCCACCACATCCGGGTTCATCGGATGTTCTCGGGGCGCCGACAACGGCCGCTTCCGAACAGGCAATCCCGCCAGGAGCCGGGCAAGCTGGGCCTCGGGTTGATCGCCCGCTGCGCTTTGCTAACGTATTGCAGCGAGCAGGAGAGGGCCTTGACGCTTTCCCGTACCGTCGCGGCAGCCGGGGTGTTTGCCGCGACCATGATTACGTCCGCGGCGGCCACCGATGTTTCGGGCGCCGGTGCGACCTTCCCGTATCCGATCTATGCGAAATGGGCCGAAGCCTACAAGAAGGAAGCCGGTATCGTCGTGAACTATCGGCCGATCGGCTCGGGCGACGGCATCAGACAGGTCCAGAGCAAAGAAGTGGACTTTGCCGCCACGGATATGCCGCTGAGCCTCGCCGACCTGGATATGGACGGCCTCGCGCAATTTCCCACGCTGACCGCCGGTGTCGTGGCGGTGGTCAACATCGATGGCGTCAGAGCCGGAGACCTCACTCTCGACGGCGCGACCCTCGCCAGGATCTTCCTCGGCGAGATCAAGACATGGAACGACCCGGCGATCCGGAACCTCAATCCGGGCGTAAGACTGCCGCCGCAAGCCATCACGGTCGTGTATCGCGCCGATGGCTCCGGCACCACGTTCCTGTTCACGGGTTACCTCGCCAAGGCGAGCCCCGATTGGAGGGCCAGGGTCGGCTCGGCCACCGCCGTCGAATGGCCGGCCGGCGTCGCTGCCGCCGGCAACGAGGGTGTCGCAAACGACGTCGCACGCATGAAAGGCTCGATCGGCTACGTGGAATACGCCTATGCCAAGAAGAACCGGCTCACCTACACCAAGCTGGTGAACCGGGAGGGTAACGCCATCGCCCCCGACATCGGGGCGTTCGCCGCCGCCGCAGCCGGTGCGAACTGGGAGGGAACGCCGGGCTTCGGCGTAATCCTCACCGACGAGGGGGGCGCCGGGACCTGGCCGATCGCAGGCGCGACGTTCATTCTCATGCACAAGCAGCCGACTGATCCGGGCGCCGCCGCAGCGACCTTGAAGTTCTTCGACTGGGCTTACGCCAAGGGCGGCAAGATGGCGGAAGAGCTCGACTACGTGGCGATGCCGGCCAGCGTCGTGGCCGCCGTCCGCCGGCTGTGGGTCGCGCAGATCAAGGACGCCCGCGGCAAGCCCATTTACTTGCCTTCGAAGTGACCTGCGCCGGGAAGATCACGACGACCGATCCCGGACTTCTTCGGCTCGCGGCTGCCATTCGGTTGCAGTCGTGTCTGGGCTCACTCCCTGCGATCGGCAATTGCATCGTGCGATGCGGCTCCCACTTCCGCCGCGGTTCGGTTGTCATCCGACTGTTATGGAATGGTCATAAAGCCATTCAGTGGCGGGACGGTGGGTAGCCTCGGACGCGAGGGGACGTGGCAGTGAGAATTCTTGGTGCATTCGCGGCAGCGACCGTCGTTGCTGGAGCCGCGATCGCGCCCGCCGGCGGGGCCGAGCTCTCGGGCGCCGGCGCGACCTTCCCGTATCCGATCTATGCGAAATGGGCCGAGGCCTACAAGAAAGAGACCGGAGTGGTCGTGAACTATCAAGCGGTCGGCTCGGGCGAGGGCATCAGGCGGATCCAGGACAGGGAGGTGACCTTCGGAGCCACCGACATGCCTCTCGGTGCCGCGGATCTGGACAAGGATGGTCTCGTGCAGTTCCCGACTGTCGTGGGCGGCATCGCGGTCGTGGTCAATATCGACGGCGTCAAGCCCGGCGACCTTATTCTCGACGGCCCTGCCGTCGCACGAATCTTTCTCGGTGAGATCAGCTCGTGGAACGATGCCGCGATCCGTAAGCTCAATCCGAGCCTGAGGCTCCCCTCGCAGGCGATCGTCGTGGTGCACCGCTCCGACGGCTCCGGCACCACGTTCGCCTTCACCGATTACCTCAGCAAGGTGAGCGTGGAATGGAAGACGAGAGTCGGATCGATCACCTCGGTGGAATGGCCGACCGGTATTGGCGGCAACGGCAACCAGGGCGTAACCGATGGCGTCGCACGGACCAAGGGCTCCATCGGCTACGTCGAATACGCCTATGCCAAGCAGAACAAGCTCAGCTTCGCCAAGCTGATCAACAAGGGCGGCAAGCCCGTTGCTCCTACCATTCAATCGTTCGTGGCCGCTGCCGGCAGCGCGAATTGGGACGAAGCGCCGGGCTTCGGCGTGATCCTCACCAATGAAGGGAGTGCCGGCGCCTGGCCGATCGCGGGTGCGACTTTCATCCTCCTGCACAAGCGGCCGAGCAATCCGGCTGCGGCCGGAGCGGCGTTGAAGTTCTTCGATTGGGCCTATGCCAAGGGCGGCAAAATGGCGCAGGAGCTCGATTATGTGCCGGTCCCGGAAAACGTCGTCGCTGCCGTGCGCAAGCTGTGGGCGAACGAGATCACGGGTGCCGGCGGCAAGGCAATCTACGCACTGCCGAAATGACCCGCCGGCAGCGCGAGCGCGGTTTGCGCTGCTCGCCCTCGCGACCTTCAGGCCGGTCATCAAACCGGCGCTGCCAACCACGCGCCGCAGGAGTGCGCCGAATGCCGGCTAGGCGCGCAATCTCGCAGTCGCCAGAACCGAGCCGGACGCCGGCAATGGCGCCGATGCGAAATCGATTGTCTCTCCAAGGGTTTATAGAAATCATCAGCTTCCGCAAAGACTTGGGGTGTCATCTAACTGTCATGGAGCGATCATAGAACGATGACATGCGACACGTAGGGATGCGGGCAGCCGCGGAATCGATCGGCACCCCGACGTGTTCGCTGATCGTCCCGGGCGTGTTGTTAGGCTACGCCACAAAACAAGCAACCACGAGGTAAGGACGTGAGCCGCGGGTGAACGCCCGCGTCGGCTTGGCCTTTCATCTCGAAACAATCCGTCTCGAGCAACAGGAGAGAGCCCTTGAAACTTTTCCGTACTTTGACTGCGACCGGCTTCATCGCCGCGGCGGCGATGGGACCTTCCCTTGCCATGGATATCTCGGGCGCCGGCGCCACCTTCCCCTATCCGATCTATGCGAAATGGGCCGACGCCTACAAGAAGGCGACTGGCGTCGGGCTGAACTACCAATCGATCGGCTCCGGCGGCGGCATCAAGCAGATCAAGGCCAAGACCGTCACCTTTGGCGCCTCCGACGCGCCGCTGCCCGGCAAGGAACTCGACGAGACCGGTCTGGTTCAGTTCCCCATGGTCATGGGCGGTATCGTGCCGGTCGTGAACCTCGAGGGCATCAAGTCCAACGAACTGGTTATCGACGGGCCGACGCTCGCCAGGATCTTCCTCGGCGAGGTCAAGACCTGGAACGATCCGGCTATCGCCAAGCTCAACCCCTCGGTCAAGCTGCCGTCACAGCCGATCGCCGTCGTGCATCGCTCCGACGGCTCCGGAACGACCTACAATTTTGCGTATTACCTGGCCGACGTCAGCCCGGAGTGGAAGTCGAAGGTGGGCTTCAACACGTCGGTCCAATGGCCGGTCGGCATCGGCGCGAAGGGCAATGAAGGCGTCGCCAACAACGTTGCCCAGACCAAGGGCTCGATCGGCTACGTCGAATACGCCTACGCCAAGCAGAACAAGCTGACCAATACCAAGATGGTCAACAAGGACGGCAAGACCGTCGCGCCCACCTCGGCGACGTTCCAGGCGGCTGCAGCCAATGCCAACTGGAGCTCGGTTCCCGGCTACGGCGTCATTCTCGCCAACCAACCGGGCGCCGAATCCTGGCCGATGACGGCGGCAACCTGGATCCTGCTCTACAAAAAGCCGCAGGATGCGGCGGCTACCGCCGAGGCGCTCAAATTCTTCGCCTGGGCCTATGACAAGGGCGACAAGATGGCCGAGGAGCTCGACTACATCCCGATGCCGAACAAGGTCGTCGACAGCGTCAAGAAGACGTGGACGTCCGAGGTGAAGGACGCAGCGGGCAAGCCGCTGTTCGCGATGGCCCATTGACGCTCTACGCGCTCGGGAAGGGCGCCGTCTCCGGTGCCCTTCCGTTGTCCAGTTCTGTCCTCCAGTGCTGTCCTAAAGACGACTTGCGCGGCGGCCCATGGGTCGCTTGATTGGCCTCTCCCGGGGAGTAGCAGGGAGAGCCTGGATGCAGCCCGTCGGGAGGCGAATCGTGGTTGACGTCGCGTTGCAGGGCGGTGTCGTCGAAATTGACGCAATAGCGGCACGGGCCAAAGCTCTCAACCGGCTGCGCATCAGAGACATTGTCTTTCGCGCGCTTACCCGCGCCGCGGCGATCGGGGTGCTGATCATCCTCGGCGGCGTAATCCTGTCCCTCATCGAGGGGTCGCTTCCTGCGCTCCGCGCCTTCGGCCTCGATTTTCTCGTCACCGAGAGCTGGAACCCGGTCACCGAGCAATTCGGAGCGCTGGCGCCGATCTACGGCACGTTGGTGACGTCGTTCATCGCCATGCTGATCGCGGTGCCGCTCGGGCTGCTGATAGCGACCTTCCTGACCGAGCTGTGCCCGCTGTGGCTGCGCCGTCCCATCGGCATCGCCATCGAGCTTTTGGCGGGCATTCCGAGCATCATTTACGGCATCTGGGGCCTGTTCGTCTTCGCGCCGTTCCTGCAGGAGACCTTGCAGCCGTTCCTCATCACGCTTTTTGGCAACATCCCCGTGCTGTCGGCCCTGTTTGCCGGCCCGCCCTACGGGATCGGCATGCTGACCGCGGGGCTCATTCTCGCCATTATGGTGCTCCCGTTCGTGACCTCGATCTCGCGCGACGTGTTCGACGCCGTCCCGCCCGTGCTCAAGGAAGCCGCCTACGGCATAGGATGCACCACCTGGGAGGTCGTGCGCTACGTCGTGCTGCCCTATACGCGGGTGGGCGTCATCGGCGGCGTGATGCTGGGGCTCGGGCGGGCGCTCGGCGAGACCATGGCGGTGACTTTCGTCATCGGCAACGCGCACAGGATATCGGCCTCGTTGCTGGCGCCCGGCACCACCATCTCGGCGACGATCGCCAACGAGTTCACCGAAGCGGTCGGCGACCTCTATACCTCCTCGCTGATCGCCTTGGGTCTCATTCTATTCGCCATCACGTTCATCGTGCTCGCGATCGCGCGCTATCTGCTGTTGCGCATCGAGCGCCGGATCGGGTGATGCCATGAACCGTATCTACGCCGCACGGCGCCGCCGCAATGCGATCATGATGAGCTTGTCGCTTGCCGCGACCGCGATCGGACTGGGCTGGCTGGTGCTGATCCTGGGGGTCCTCCTATGGGAAGGGTTCAGCGGCCTCTCGCTCGCGGTGTTCACTGAAATGACGCCGCCGCCCGGCGCCGCCGGCGGATTGCTCAATCCGATCGTCGGCAGCCTGATCCTGACGGTCTTGGCCGTGCTGATCGGCACCCCGGTCGGCATCCTCGCCGGCACCTACATGGCCGAGTACGGGCGCTACGACCGGCTCACCTCGGTCGTACGTTTCATCAACGACATCCTGCTCAGCGCGCCTTCCATCGTCGTAGGCCTCTTCATCTACGAGGTGATGGTGGCCCCGATGGGCCATTTCTCCGGGCTGGCCGGTGCGGTCGCACTGGCGGTCATCGTCATGCCGGTGGTGGTGCGCACGACCGAAGACATGCTGCTCCTGGTGCCCAATCAGTTGCGCGAGGCGGCGGCCGCGCTCGGCACGCCGCGCGCGGTCGTGATCTCCAAGGTGTGCTACCGCGCCGCCAAGGCCGGCATGCTCACCGGCGTGCTGCTGGCGGTGGCGCGCGTCAGCGGGGAGACCGCCCCGCTGCTGTTCACCGCGCTCAACAACCAGTTTTGGAGCACCAACCTCAACTATCCGATGTCGAGCCTGCCGGTCGTCATCTTCCAATTCGCGCTTTCGCCCTATCACGACTGGCAAAAGCTCGCCTGGACCGGGGCGCTCATCATCACCTTCGCCGTGCTCGCGCTCAGTATCGGCGCGCGCGCCCTTGCAGCATCGAGAACACAGTCATGAATGTAGCATCGGTCGCAGTTCCCACCGTCGCGCGCGCCCCGATCAACACGGCTGAGTTGGCCGAGAAGATCTCGATCCGAAACCTCGATTTCTACTACGGCGACGCCAAAGCGCTGAAAAGCATCAACATCCCCCTCTACCAGGGCAAGGTCACGGCTTTCATCGGCCCGTCCGGCTGTGGAAAGTCGACGCTGCTGCGCATACTCAATCGCATGTACGATCTCTATCCGAATCAGCGCGCGGCGGGCGAGGTTCTGTTCGACGGCAAGGACATTCTTTCGCCCAAGCAGGACCTCAATCTGCTGCGCGCCCGCGTCGGCATGGTGTTCCAGAAGCCGACCCCGTTCCCGATGTCGATCTACGAGAACATCGCTTTCGGCGTCAGGCTCTACGAGAAGATGCCCAAGTCGGAGCTGGACGGCCGGGTCGAGACCTCGCTTCGCCGCGCGGCGCTGTGGGACGAGGTGAAGGATAAGCTCGCCGCCAACGGGCTGAGCCTGTCGGGCGGGCAGCAGCAGCGCCTGTGCATCGCGCGCACGGTTGCGGTGCGGCCGGAGGTGATCCTGTTCGACGAGCCGTGCTCGGCGCTCGATCCGATCTCGACCGCCAAGATCGAGGAGCTGATCGACGAGCTCAAGGAGGACTACACGATCGCGATCGTCACCCACAACATGCAGCAGGCGGCGCGCGTCTCCGACTTCACCGCCTTCATGTATCTCGGCGAGATGATCGAGTTCGACACCACTAGCAAGATGTTCACCGCCCCGGGCGATCGACGGACGCAGGACTACATCACCGGCCGCTTCGGCTAGATCGCACGGCTGCCCCAGCCAGGACAATGCAGATGGTCATTTCCGAACATACCGCAAAGGCTTTCGATGTCGATCTCCAGGAGATCACCCGCATGGTGGCGGAGATGGGCGGGCTGGCGGAGAAGCAGGTCGCCGACGCGATCGATGCGTTGGCGCAACGCGACACCGACCGCGCGCAGGGGACCGTAGCGGGAGATCTCGCGGTCGACGCGCTGCAGCGCGAGATCGAAGAGAAAGCCGTGCTGACGATCGCCCGCCGGCAGCCCATGGCCGTCGACCTGCGCGAGATCGTCGGGGCGCTTCGCGTCGCCAACGACCTCGAGCGGATCGGCGACCTCGCCAAGAACATCGGCAAGCGCGTGCTGGCGCTCGACAGCGAGTTTCATCCGCTGAAGCTGATCCGGGGAGTCGAGCATATGGGCGCGCTCGTTCTGGCCCAGCTCAAGGAGGTGCTGGACAGCTACGCCCGCCACGATCTCAATAAAGCCCTGGCGGTGTGGAATGGCGACGAGGAGATCGACGCCATGTGCACCTCGCTGTTTCGCGAGCTGCTGACCTACATGATGGAGGACCCGCGCAACATCACGTTCTGCATCCATCTCATGTTCTGCGCCAAGAACATCGAGCGCATGGGCGATCACGCCACCAACATCGCGGAGACGGTCTATTACATGATCGAAGGCCACGAGATCGCCGATCAACGGCCGAAAGGCGACACCACGACCTCCTTCGCCACACTGGCCGCGGAGAACTGATGAGGGGACGCTGAGCGCATGAAAGCCAACATCCTGATTGTGGAGGACGAGGAAGCGCTGACGCTGCTTCTGCGCTACAATCTCGAGGCCGAAGGCTACGTGATCGAGACGGTTGCGCGCGGCGACGAGGCGGACTTGCTGCTCAAGGAGCGTGCTCCCGACCTCGTGATCCTGGACTGGATGCTGCCGGGTCTCTCCGGCATCGAGCTTTGCCGCCGGCTGCGCGCGCGCCCGGAAACCAAGCAGCTGCCGATCATCATGCTCACCGCCCGCGGCGAGGAGAGCGAGCGGGTGCGGGGCCTCGCGACCGGCGCCGACGATTACATCGTCAAGCCGTTTTCGGTTCCGGAATTGAGCGCGCGCGTGCGGGCCCTGTTGCGCCGCGCGCTGCCCGAGCGGCTCGCCGACGTGCTCGCCTTCGGCGATCTGGAGGTGGACCGCGAGAAGAAGCGGGTGTCGCGCAGCGGCCGCCCGATCGATCTCGGGCCGACCGAGTATCGCCTGCTCGAGTTCCTGATGGAGCGGCCCGGTCGCGTGTTCTCGCGCGAGCAGCTGCTCGACGGCGTGTGGGGGAGCGAAATCTACATCGACGAGCGCACGGTCGACGTTCATGTCGGGCGGCTGCGCAAGGCGCTCAACCGCGGCCACGACACCGATCCGATCCGCACCGTCCGCGGCGCGGGATACGCGCTCGACGATCGGTTCGGCAAGACGGCGTAGGCGGGTGTCGTCCCGGCGAATGCTGGGATCCGGTAAACACCGCATTTGCGACGATGCGATGCCCTGCCACGCGCGTGCGATCGGCGAGTACTGGATGCCCGCTTTCGCGGGCATGACAACCGGAGATCGGGCGGGACGCTATCCCCGGAACGGCCGCCGGTCGCGGCGGACATTGGCGGGCTGATAGGCGATGCGCGAATGGTAGGCGCAGTAAGGCAGACCCGAGGCGGCGCGGCCGCCGCAGAAGAAGAAGTCCGTCTGGCCGGGATCGCCGATCGGCCAGCGGCAGGTCTCCGCCGTGAGCTCGAGCAGGGTCCGGCGCTGGCCGAGCGGGATGACGTTGTCGGTCAGCTCCTGTTCCGGTTCGACCTCGAGCTCGTAGACATGGGCGAGCGCGGTGTTGCCGCGTACCGATGACCGCCCGACCCGCAGCACGTGCGAGTGGGAGCGCGGCTTGCGCGGCCGGGGCGCGGCCGAGGTCGGGGACTTGGCGCGACCCGACAGTCCGAGCCGGTGCACCTTGCCGATTACCGCGTTGCGGGTCACGCCGCCAAGCTCGGCGGCGATTTGGCTCGCCGACAATCCGTCGCCCCAAAGCTTCTTCAGCGTCTCGACGCGCTCGTCAGTCCAGGTCATGCCTCAGTTCCTCGGCAGTCGCCGCGGCGGAGAAGTCCGGACAGAATCCAACTGGGCCCGGGCAACGACAGGTTCGCCCCGACGCATCTTCTGCTACGATTAAACGCTAGAACCAGTCCGCCGCACGAAATGTCGTACTTCCTAATCGAAAGGCTACAATATGGCGAGAGTCGGGCGCAAGAGTCCGCTCGGCCTGCTTCCACATGTTCCATGGGCGTCGATGCCACGCATCCACACTTATCTGCAGTTTTGTGCGGCGCGTTAACGCTTGGCGCCGTCGCCGTGCCGCTCCGGGTCGTGTTGACAGCCGATGATGCTGCAATAAAATACCGCGTCGTGCCGCCCGGAGAGGCGGCACATTTCGTTTCGATTGGTTGTTGGGCCTCGCGATGACCAGTGCCCGAAGCTCGCATTTGCTGCCGACCTACGCGCGCGTCGATCTCGCGTTCGAACGCGGCGAGGGCGCTTGGCTTATGGCAACCAATGGCGAACGTTACCTCGATTTCACGTCGGGGGTGGCGGTGAACGCGCTCGGCCACGCGCATCCGCATCTCGTTGCGGCCATCACCGGGCAGGCCCAGAAGCTGTGGCACGTTTCCAATCTCTACCGCATGCCGGAGAGCGAACGCGTGGCCGAGCGCCTGTGCGCGGCGAGTTTCGCGGACGTGGTGTTCTTCTGCAATTCCGGTGCCGAGGCCATGGAATGCGCGATCAAGATGGCGCGCAAATTCCAGTCGGCGAGCGGCCGGTCGGAGCGCTACCGCATCATCACTTTCGAGGGTGCCTTCCACGGACGCACGCTCGCGACGCTGGCGGCTGGAGGGCAAAAGAAATACCTCGACGGCTTCGGCCCGGTCGTGCAGGGCTTCGACCAGGTGCCGTTCGTCGACCTCGAAGCGACCAAACGCGCGATCGGGCCGGAGACCGCCGCGATCCTGATCGAGCCGATCATGGGGGAGGGCGGGGTGCGCGTGGTGCCCCCCGAGTTCCTGCGGGCGCTGCGGCGCCTTTGCGACGACAATGGGCTGCTGCTCGTGTTCGACGAGGTGCAGACCGGGGTCGGACGCACCGGCGAGCTGTTCGCCTACCAGCGCTGCGGCGTCACGCCGGACATCATGGCGCTCGCCAAGGCCCTGGGCGGCGGCTTTCCCCTCGGCGCCTGCCTGGCCACCGCCGAGGCCGCCAAGGGCATGACCGTCGGCACGCACGGCTCGACCTTCGGCGGCAACCCGCTCGCGATGGCCGCCGCAGGCGCCGTGCTCGACGTAGTGCTGGCCGACGGCTTCCTCGAGCGGGTGCGCCGCACCGCGCTATTGCTCAAGCAGAAGCTGGCCGAGATCAAGGACCGCCATCCCGCGGTGATCGCCGAGGTGCGCGGCGAAGGCCTGTTGATCGGCTTGCGTGCCGTCGTGCCCAGCGCTGAGCTTGTCGACGCGTTGCGCGCGGACAAGATGCTCACGGTCGCGGCTGGCGACAATGTGGTGCGGCTGCTGCCGCCGCTGATCGTGAGCGAGGACGAGGTGGCGGAAGCGGTGCGGCGGATCGACCGCGCCTGCACCCGGATCGCCAAGGCGACGGCACCGCGCGAGCAGGGAGCGCTCGGATGAGCGCCAACGGCGTGCGCCATTTCCTCGATCTGATCGACATTCCGCCGCAGGAGCTGCGCGGGATGATCGAAACGAGCCGCGCCATGAAGGCCCGCCGCGTCCGCGGTGTCCGGCCGCTCGAGGGCCGCACGCTCGCCATGATCTTCGACAAGCCCTCGACCCGCACGCGGGTTTCCTTCGACGTGGCCATGCGCCAGCTCGGGGGCGAGGCCATCATGCTGACCGGGCAGGAGATGCAGCTCGGTCGCGGCGAGACCATCGCCGACACCGCCCGGGTTCTGTCCCGCTACGTCGACATCATCATGATCCGCACGCTCGATCACGACACCCTGATGGAGCTCGCGCGCCATGCCACCGTCCCGGTCATCAATGGTCTTACCCGGCGCTCACATCCTTGCCAGGTGCTCGCCGACGTCATGACCTTCGAGGAGCACCGCGGATCGATCCGCGGCAAGACCATCGCGTGGACGGGCGACGCCAACAATGTGCTCGCGTCCTGGATGCAGGCCGCCGAACGCTTCGATTTCCGCCTGCGCGTGGCGACGCCGCCCGAGCTGGCGCCGAAAAAGTGGTTGCTCGACTGGATCAGGAGCTCGGGCGCCGCAATCGATGTCGGCAGCGATCCGGAACAGGCGGCGAAGGGCTCCGACTGCATCGTAACCGATACATGGGTCTCGATGGGCGACAAGGACGGCCAACGGCGTCACAATCTGCTCAAGCGCTACCAGGTCAACGCCCGGCTGATGGCGCAGGCAAAGCCGGATGCGCTGTTCATGCACTGCCTGCCCGCCCATCGCGGCGACGAGGTGACCGACGAGGTGATCGACGGGCCGCAATCGGTCGTGTTCGACGAGGCCGAGAACCGCCTGCACGCGCAGAAGGGCATTTTGGCCTGGTGCTTGAACGCCCGCTAGGGGTGGGTGGCGCAGGGGCCCGCGCTCGCGGGAAAATCGGGGCGGGAGGGGTCAAATTCTCGCGGATCGGCCACTATATCCATCCATCATGCCTGCTCCCCATCCCGAAATTCCAGCGCGTGCACCGGCGACCGTCTCCGTGGACGACACGGTCTTGCCCTTCCAGGTCGAGGCGCTCGAGTTGCGCGGGCGTGTCGTGCGATTCGGTCCGGCAATCGACGCAATTCTCTCAGGTCACAACTATCCTGCTCCGGTGGCGAAGCTCCTGGGCGAGGCGATCGTGCTCACGGTGCTGCTCGGCTCGACGCTCAAGTTCGAAGGCCGGTTCATCCTGCAGACCCAGAGCGACGGACCGGTAAGGATGCTGGTGATCGACTACGTCACGCCCGGCAAGGTGCGCGCCTGCGCCCGTTTCGATAAAGCTCGTGTCGCCGCCGCCATCACGGCCGGCGCGTCCGACGCGGGCGCATTGCTCGGCCGCGGTCACCTCGCCATGACCATCGACCAGGGACCGGAGAGCGCGCGCTATCAGGGTATCGTGGCACTCGAGGGCAAGGACCTCGAGCACGCGGCGCACGAATATTTCCTGCGTTCCGAACAGATTCCGACGCGTGTGCGGTTGGCGGTAGCGGAGCAACTTCTGGCGGAAGCGGGCGGTGCCCGCCATCGCTGGCGCGCCGGCGGCCTCCTCCTGCAGTTCCTGCCGCAGTCGCCCGAGCGGGCACGCCAGCCCGACCTCGACCCCGGCGATGTGCCGGAGGGCGTCGAGCTCGCGGTGCTGCCGGAGGACGACGCCTGGGTCGAAGGCCGTTCGCTCGTGGCCACCGTCGAGGACGTGGAGCTGCTCGATCCCGACGCCTCGTGCGAACAGCTGCTGTACCGGTTGTTTCACCAGCGCGGCGTACGCGTCTTCCGCAGCAGGAACCTGCACGCCCAGTGTTCATGCTCGCGCGAGGGAGTGGAGCGCATGCTTCGCAGCTTTCCCCAGGACGATCGCGACCACATGGTCGAGAACGGCAAGATCACGGTGACCTGCGAATTCTGCAATTCGACCTACGTGTTCGCGCCCGCGGAGGTGAGCGAAACGCCGCCGCCGTCGTGAGAATGCGACTTTTCTCGAGACGCTAATTGATCGTTCGCTCCCGCTGCGGGGCGTCGAGCGAGAAGGCGGGAATATCGATGTCGAATTCCTCGCCCGCTGCGGTGACCATGCCGTAGGTTCCGGTCATAAAACCGGACGGGGTCGGCAATGGCACGCCGCTGGTGTATTCGAAATTCTCGCCCGGCTTGAGCACCGGCTGCTCGCCGACCACTCCCGCTCCGCGCACCTCCTGCAGGCGTCCTTGTGCGTCCGTGATGCGCCAGTGGCGGGTCTTGAGCTGGACGGTCTCGTGGCCGAGATTGGTGAGGGTGACGGTGTAGGCCCAGAAGAAATACCCGTTTTCGGGTGAGGAGCGCTCGGGGAGAAAACGCGGGGTCGCCCTGACCTCGATCTGGCGCGTCACGGCACGATACGCTGTATTGGGCGCATCCATGGCCAAAAGCCTTCAGCCGCACGCGGCCATGTTCACGCCGGCCGCGCAGCCCTGCCCGCGCTGCGGCGCCCCGAAATGACGACCGACCGAATAGAGCGTCAGGAACACGACACCAAGTTCCATCCTACCGGAAAGCCAAACCCGCCTCTTGCAATCGTCGCCACGACGTGATTCCAAGTCGGGCCGAGGCCCGCTAGAATTTACGCATATTCCTCGCCGGGCGAAAGATCGCTGGAATGAATACCCCCGCGGTCACCACCGGACGCGATCTGCGGCTTGACCTCTTCCGCGGCATCGCGCTGTGGCTGATTTTTCTCGACCATATCCCTTCGAACCTCGTCGCCTGGGCCACCATCCGCAACTACGGCTTCAGCGACGCGACTGAAATCTTCGTCTTCGTTTCCGGCTACACCGCGGCGTTCGTCTACGGCAAGGAGATGCGCGAACGCGGCTTCATCGTCGCCGGAGCGCACATCCTGCGGCGGGCCTGGCAGATCTACGTCGCCCACGTCTTTTTATTCGCGATCTACCTCGCCGAGATCTCCTACATCGCCACCAGCTTCGAGAACCCGCTCTACGCCGAGGAAATGAACATTCTGGATTTCCTCAAGCAGCCCGACGTGACGATCATTCAGGCTCTGCTGCTCAAATTCAAGCCGGCCAACATGGACGTGTTGCCGCTCTACATCATCCTGCTGCTGCTGTTCCCGCCGATCTTGTGGCTGCTGCAGCGTCGAGCCACTCTCGCGCTCGGCGCCTCGGTGCTGCTCTACGTGCTCACCTGGAAATTCAACTGGAACCTGCCGAGCTATCCGACGGGTCACTGGTTCTTCAATCCCTTTGCGTGGCAATTGCTGTTCGTGTTCGGCGCCTGGTGCGCCCTGGGCGGAGCGCAGCGGCTCTCGGGGGTCCTGCAGTCTCCGGTGACGGTCTGGCTCGCGGTGGCCTATCTCCTGTTCGCATTCGTCATCTCGCTCAGCTGGTACCTGCCCGGCATGAGCCAATACGTGCCGCACTGGCTCGAAGAGCTGATCTACCCAATCGACAAGGTCAATCTCGATGTCCTGCGCTTTGCGCATTTCCTCGCGCTGGCGGTGGTGACCGTGTGGTTCGTGCCGCGTGACTGGCCATTGCTCAAGTCGTGGTGGGCCTGGCCGCCGATCGTCTGTGGCCAGCACTCGCTGGAAATCTTCTGCCTCGGCGTCTTCCTTTCATTCGCCGCGCATTTCGCCATGGTTGAGATCTCGGGCGCCTTCTGGATGCAAGTGCTTGTCAGCGCGCTCGGCATCCTCATCATGATTGCCGTTGCCGTCCTGTTGATGTGGTATAAGCGTGCGGAAGGACGCAGTTCCGGGTCGCGTCCCAGGAAGACGCCGGATGCGGACCTCGCGGGAGGCGAGGCATGAAGACCCCTGTTGCGGCGGCACTGGCCGCAGGGTTGCTGGCCTTACTGTCGCCGTCCGCTGCAGCGCTCGCCGAGGATAAGCAGGCGTGCGACGTTCCTGCCTATTTGCTATTTGGAAGCAATGAGTTAAAGCACGTAGCCGAGGCCATCAGCAAGCACCGTCGGCTGACCATCGCGGTGGTGGGCACCGGTTCCTCGATCCTGGCCGGCCCCGAGGGCCCCCTTTCCGCCTATCCGGCACGCCTCGAGGCCGCCCTGCAAAGGCGGCTACCCTCGGTTGCGGTCAAGGTCGTGCCCGTGGTCAAGAGAGGGATGACCGCGGAGAACCTGGCCAAGGGAATGGCCAAATTGCTGGTCGACGAGAAGCCGGATCTGGTGATATGGCAAACAGGAACCCTCGATGCGATCAGGAGAATCGAGCCTGACGATTTCCGGACCGCGCTGGAAGAGGGGGTAGAGACCCTGCATCAAGGCGGCGCCGACGTCATTTTGATGAACATGCAGTACAGCCCCCGAACCGAAACCATGATCGCGCTCGGCCCCTACGCCGACAATATGCGCGTGGTCGCCCAGCAGTATGAGATCCCGCTGTTCGACCGCCTCGCCATCATGCGACACTGGTCGGATACCGGCGAGTTCGACCTTTACGCCGGCGGCAAAGACAACGTGCTCGCTCACCGCGTTCATGACTGTATCGGCCGCACGCTTGCGGCCATGATCATCGATGCCGCCCATCTCAAGCCGGCCGAGTTCAAGGCGGATTGATAGCAGTCGTAAGAAACCGTAGCAAAAACTTCTAAACAGGGACGAGACGCACACCATGCACTGCCGCCTCTTTTTGCGCCACGCAGCCATCTGCGGGACGGTGGCAACTGCGAGCCTGCTCGCAACTGCGTCCGTACAGGCGCAGATGTCCGGCTCCGTCGCGGCGAACGCGTTGCCGGCAGCGACCTCCTCGACGGCGGCGCCACGCGCCGCGTGCCGAATAAGCCAGGAACAGGTCCGCTTCGACGTGCCGCTGGTGCGCACGGCTCGGCTCCTCGCCAGTGGGGCGCCGATCAAGATCGTGGCGCTGGGATCGTCATCGACCTATGGAGCGGGAGCGAGCACGTCGGCAGCATCGTATCCGAGCCGGCTGGCCGACGAACTCGTCCGGTATTTCCCCGGGCATGACATCACGATCATCAACCGCGGCGTGAACGGCGATGACGCCGCCGACATGCTCGCGCGTCTCGACACCGCCGTGATCGCAGAAAAGCCCGATCTCGTCCTGTGGCAGGTCGGCACGAACTCCGTGTTGCGGGGCAAGGCAGTACTGCCGCACGCGACGCTTCTCTACGAAGGCCTCAAGCGCCTGAAGGCGACCGGCGCCGACGTGGTGCTGATCGATCCGCAATACGCTCCGAAGGTCATCAGCAAGCCCGATTGCGAGGGCATGGTGTCGCTGATCGCCACGGCCGCCAAGGCGGAACATGTCGGCGTCTTTCATCGCTTCGAGCTGATGCAGCGCTGGCACCACACCGAGCATCTCCCGTTCGAGGCCTTCATCTCGGCGGACGGGTTGCACATGAACGACTGGAGCTATGCCTGCCTCGCGAAGGCGCTCGGGATGGCGATCGCCGAGGCGGCAACCCGTCCCACCGCGACCGCGACCGGCCCGCGCGTCGCCCGCTAGCCGAACCGCAGACGACGAGGTGGCCGCGGCGTTTTGGCCGACTTCCTCCGTCGTCCAATATCCGTTTCCTCACGCCGCCTGCAGCGCGGTCAGCAAATCCTCCACGATATCGTCGGGGTGCTCGAGGCCGCAGGAGAGCCGCAGCAGCCCGTCGCTGATCCCCAGCTCGGCGCGCGCGGCGGGCGTGAGGCGCTGGTGGGTGGTCGTCGCCGGATGGGTGATCAAGCTCTTGGCGTCGCCCAGATTGTTGCTGATGCGCACGAGCTTGAGCGCATCCTGGAAACCGAAGGCCGCCGTTTTCCCGCCCTTGACCTCGAAGGCGACGAGGGTCGATCCGCCGCGCATCTGGCGTCGCACGATCTCGGCCTGGGGATGGTCCGGCCGCCCGGGGTAGATGAGGCGCGAGACCTTCGGATGCTCGGCGAGCGCCACCGCGACGGTCGCAGCGCTGTCGGTCTGCCGGCGCACGCGCACGCACAGCGTCTCCAGCCCCTTGAGCAGCACCCAGGCATTGAACGGCGATATGGAGGGGCCGGTTTGACGGATCAGATTGTGGATGTGGTCCTGGATGAATTTTTCCGAGCCGAGGATGACGCCGCCGAGGCAGCGGCCCTGGCCGTCGATGTGCTTGGTGGCGGAGTAGACGACGCAGTCGGCACCGAGCTCGAGCGGCTTCTGGAAAAGAGGCGTCGAGAACACGTTGTCGACAACGAGGGTCGCGCCCGCGGAATGCGCGATGTCGGCGATCGCCGCGATATCGAGCACTTCCAGCGCCGGATTGGTCGGACTTTCCAGGAAGAAGGTCTTGGTGTTCGGGCGCACCGCCTTGCGCCACTGCTCGAGGTCGTTGCCGTCGACCAGGGTCGAGGTTACGCCGTAGCGGGGGAGGTGCTCCTCGACCACATAGAGACAGGACCCGAACAGCGCCTTCGACGCCACGATGTGATCGCCCGCCCTGACCTGGCCCATCAGCGCGGTAGTCACCGCCGCCATCCCGGTTGCCGTCGCGCGGGCGGCCTGCGCACCCTCGAGCGCGGCCATGCGCTGCTCGAACATGCTTACCGTGGGATTGGCAAATCGCGAATACTGGTAACCCGGCTCTTCATTCTTGAAACGCCGCTCCGCGCTCGCAGAGTTGTCGTAGACATAGCCCTGGGTGAGAAACAGGGCCTCCGACGTCTCGCCGAACTGCGAGCGCAGGATGCCGGCGTGCACGAGCTGGGTTTCGGGGCGATAGCTTCGCTTCGCGGACACGGTCATCAGGGCCTCCTCTTGCCCAACAAAAAATCCCGGCCGGAAACGAGTTCCGCCGGGTCCTACGCGTCCCCGGCCTTTTAGCGATTTGTTTTACGTGGCTGCAAGCCGGCCGGCTCAAATGACCACGGGATAAGCAAGGTCTAGCCCGGCCGAAGCCTTTTCGTCAAGACGGCCATCAGCTAGACGGTCGGGGTTAGTGCGGCGGTTCAGAAGTCCGCATCATTCCTGCGGCGAGTCCCGAAATGCGGACTTCTGAACCAAAGCCAAACTAGATCAATAAGTTGGTAGTGTCCCTCGATTCCGAAGTTCGCAAACGAGGGTGCCGCACAACGATGC
>JBAUOM010000766.1:0-3014 GCA_049579765.1 Xanthobacteraceae bacterium | reverse complement strand
CACCCAGCCAGGCGAGCAGCATCGCCGCCGAGCCGATGAGCGCGGCCGGATTGGCGCGGTCCTGTCCCGCGATATCGGGCGCCGAGCCGTGTTGCGCCTGTGCGATGGCGTGCGCGCTGCCGGCATTGAGCGAGGCCGCGAGCCCGAGGCTGCCGCTGATCTCGGCGGCGAGATCGGACAGGATGTCGCCGAACATGTTGGTGGTGACGACCACGTCGAACGCGCCGGCGTCGCGCACGAGCAGCGCCGCCATCGCGTCGATGATCCGCTCCTCGTAGTCGACCGCCGGGAACCGCGACGCCACCGCGCGCGTGCATTCCAGGAACAGTCCGTCCGATACCCGCAGCACGTTGGCCTTGTGCACCGCGGTCACCCTGGAGCGGCGGCGAAGTGCGAGCGCGAAGGCGGCCTCCGCGATCCGCGTCGAGCCCGCGCGGGTGATCTTGCGCACGGCGAGCGCGAGGTCGGGCGTCGGCATGAACTCGCCGGAACCGGCGAACATGGAGCGGTCGGCGTAGAAGCCCTCGGTGTTCTCGCGCACGATGACGAGGTCGACGGGCGCGCCGCAACGCGGCGGAAAGCCTCCGCGGCTGCGCGCCGGGCGGATATTGGCGAACAGGTCGAGGCGCTTGCGCAACTCGCCCGACGGGTTGCGGCCGCCCTGCGCGGCGGGCGGATAGTCGTTGTGCGATACCGGTCCGAGGATCACGCCGTCCGCGGCCATGGCCGCTTCCACCGCCGCCTCCGGCAGCGTTGTGCCGTGCGCGCGCAGCGACTGGAGCCCGATCGACACCGGAACGAAGGCGAGGCCGAGCGCGAACATGCGCTCGGTCGTGCGCAGAACTTCCATCGTGGCCGCGGCGATCTCCCGCCCGATGCCGTCGCCCGCCATGACGACGATCGAGACCGGCGCGGACGCTGAGGCGTTCATGACCACGGCAGGTTAGCAGGCGCGCGGGCGGTTGACGACCGATCGCGGCGGTGAGCATCATGCCGGACGAGCCCTCTCCCGCCCCCCTGCCAATGCGATCGGTCTTTACATGCAAGAACGCCCGGCCCAGCCGACATCGGCTGCTTCGCAATCCGCCTCCGTGCACGACATTACGTCGGCCGCGCGCGATTTGCTCAACCTGCATGAGATCGTCGCCAAGGCGCGCCAGAACCTGAACCAGAACGATTGGGACTACATCGTCGGCGCGGCGGAGTCGGAGACCACGCTGCGGCGCAATCGCATGGCGCTCGACTCGATCGCGTTTCGCCCGCGGGTGCTGCGCGACGTCGGCAAGGTCGACGCCTCGGTGGAGCAATTCGGCCACCGGCTGCGCCTGCCGGTGGTGCTCGCGCCGGTCGGCTCGCTCGAGAGCTTTCACCCCGCCGGCGCCGAATCGGTCGTGCGCGCGACCAGCGAGTTCGGCGTGGGCCACATGCTCAGCTCGGTCTGCGATCCCGGGCTCGAGGAGCTCGCTGCGGCGGCGCCCGGCGCGTTGCGGCTCTACCAGCTCTATGTGCGCGGGGACGCGGCCTGGGTCGACGATCACGTCGAACGCGCGATCGCCCACGGCTATGCCGCCTTCGCCCTCACCGTCGACACTGCGCATTACAGCCGACGCGAGCGCGACATCGCCAAGCGCTTCGTGACCGCCGGACGCCGGCGGGTGCAGGGCCGCGCGTTCCAGGCCGGGCTCGATTGGGGCACGGTCGAGCGCATCAAGTCGCGCTTCAAGATTCCGCTCGCCGTCAAGGGCATCGCCACCGCCGAGGACGCCGCGATCGCGATCGACCACGGGGTCGAATGGATCTACGTGTCCAATCACGGTGGCCGGCAGCTCGATCACGGGCGCGGCTCGCTCGACGCGCTGCCGGAGGTGGTGGACGCGGTCGCCGGCCGCGCCCGGATCATCGTCGACGGATCGATCTGCCGTGGCACCGACGTGGTCAAGGCGATCGCCACCGGCGCCGACCTCGTGGGCATCGGCCGCATGCAGTGCTACGCGCTCGCCGCCGGCGGCCAGGCCGGCGTGGTGCGGCTGCTCGAACTGCTGGAGGACGAGGTGCAGCGCTGCCTCGGCCTGCTCGGCGTCACCCGGTTCGCCGGGCTCGATCGCTCGTATCTCGCCGCCGCGGCGCCGGCGAACGCCCCGCACGTCTTGAGCGCGTTTCCGCTCCTCAAGATCGAGGACTACCGGTATTGACGCCGCCCTCGTGTAGCTAAAAAGTGAGTCCCGTTCGGAATACCTCGACCGCGTAGAAGTAAAGCTCCGCGTCCAGGCAACGCTGGATGTTGCCGGCCTGGCGGAAGCCGTGCTGCTCGCCCGAAAACAGCAAATAGCCGACCGGATTGCCCTTGCGCCGAAGCGCGGCGACCATGGTTTCGGTCTGGTTGGGCGGCACGACGGCATCCTCGTCGCCCTGGAAGAATATCACCGGCTTCGACAGCCGGTCGGCGTGAAAGAGCGGCGAGCGCTCGCGATAGCGCGCCGCTTCCTGCGGATACGGCCCGATCAGCCAATCGAGATATCGCGATTCGAACTTGTGGGTGTCGCGCGCCAATGCGGCGATGTCGCTTACGCCGTAATAGCTCGCCCCGCCCTGAAAGAAGTCGTGGAAGGCGAGCGCCGCCAGCGTGGTATAGCCACCGGCGCTGCCGCCGCTGATGACGCAACGTGCGGCGTCGACCCGCCCCAGCCCGGCAAGGAACTTGGCGCCATTGACGCAGTCGTCGACGTCGAGCACGCCCCAGGCAAGGTGCAGGCGGTCGCGGTAGGCCCGGCCGAAGCCGGTGCTGCCGCGGTAGTTCACATCGAGCACCGCGATGCCGCGGCTGGTCCAATATTGGATGCCCAGGTTGAGCGTGCTCGATGCTGCCGAGGTTGGCCCGCCGTGGCACTTGACCAGGAGCGGCGGCTTGTCCTCCGGATCCGACGCGTAGTCGGGATTATGCGGCGGGTAGAACAGGCCGAACGCGGTGTCCCCGCCCGTGGTCGGGAACTCCACGCTCTCGGCCCGCGTGAGGT
>JBAUOM010000765.1:0-2762 GCA_049579765.1 Xanthobacteraceae bacterium | reverse complement strand
GTGCTGCACGGCGCGGTGGCGCTGTTCAACGAGGACATGGCGGCGGCTTTGTGCACGGCGGTGAACGCGTGGACGGCGCGCGAGCTGCTCGACCGCGAGCCGCGGCTGCGCGCCTCGATCCTCGTCCCCGCGCACAATCCGGCGCTGGCGGTCGCCGAGATCGAGCGGCGTGCGTCCGACCGGCGCTTCGTGCAGGTGCTGCTGCTGGCGATGGGCGAGATGCTGCTGGGGCGGCGGCTGTACTGGCCGATCTACGCCGCGGCCGAGAAGCACGCGCTGGCCGTCGGCATCCATGCCGGCAGCACCTATCACCACGCGCCGATGCCGTCGGGCTGGCCGGCGCACCGGGTCGAGGACTATGTCGCGCAATCGGCCGCCTTCGAGTCGCAACTGCTCAGCTTGTTGTGCGAGGGCGTGTTCCAGAAATTTCCCGCGCTCAAGGTGGTGCTGATCGAATCCGGCATCACCTGGCTGCCGACGCTCATCTGGCGCACCAACAAGACTTGGCGCGGCGTGCGCCCGGAGGTGCCGTGGATCGACCGTCCGCCGGCCGAGATCATACGCGAGCACGTCCGCCTGACCTTGCAGCCGGTCGATGTGCCGCGTGCCGATCCGCAGGTGCTCGCGCGCGTGCTGGCGCATGCCGGCTGCGAGCATATGCTGCTGTTCTCGACCGACTATCCGCACTGGCAGTTCGACGGCGAGGAGGTGCTGCCCGACGGGCTGTCCGCGGACGCCGTGCGAAAGCTGATGATCGACAACCCGCTCGAGACCTCTCCGCGCCTGCGCCAGGAAACTGCGGCGGAGAAGCGTGGAGCGGGCGAGGCTGCGGGAGCAGGGAAGGAGACAGTGCGATGAACCTTGCGCTCGGGCGCGCGGAGGCGGCGCGCGATGCGCCGGTCGGGCTCGCGATCGTCGACTGCGACATCCACCCGGCCTATCGCCGCCCGGCGGATCTCTACCCGTTCCTGCCGGCGCGCTGGCGCGAGCACATGGCGACCTTCGGCGAGCACCTGCGCCAGGGCCTGTCGGGCCAATTGGCGTGGCCGCGCATGATGGCGTCGGGCATGCGCGTCGACGCGTTTCCGGACGAGGGGCCGCCGGGCTCCGACCTCGCGCTCATGAGGGCGCAGCACCTCGACGCCAACGGCGTCGAATACGGCATGCTGATGCAGTTGAGCCGCGGCGGCATGGAGGAGCGCAACCTCGACTTCGCCGCCGCGCTGTCGCGCGCGGTCAACGACTGGCAGCTGGAGGCCTGGGTCAAGCCGGAGCCGCGGCTGCGCGCCGGGATCGTGGTGCCGCAGGAGGACGCCGCCTTCGCGGTGAGCGAGATCGAGCGGAGGGCGGACGATCAGGCCTTCGTGCAGATCCTGATCTCGCCGCGCGCGAGCGACCCGCTCGGCCATCGCCGCTACTGGCCGATCTACGAGGCGGCGCAGCGCTGCCGGCGCCCGATCGCGCTGCACGTGCAGGGCTTTTCCGGCGGCCACGCCTCGACCGGCGCGGGCTGGCCGACCTATTACATGCAGGAGCACTACGCCACCACGACCGGGATGCAGAACACCGTCACCAGCCTGGTGTTCGAGGGCGTGTTCGAGCGCTTCCCCGAGCTCAACGTGGTGCTGATCGAAGGCGGCTTCACCTGGGTGCCGGCGCTGTGCTGGCGCATGGACAAGCACTGGGAGCGCCTGCGCAAGGAAGTGCCGCAGCTCAAGCACCCGCCGTCGGACTACGTGCGCGCGCACTGCTGGTTCACCACCCAGCCGATCGAGGAGCCGGACGATCCCGCCCATCTCGCCGAGGTCATGGACTGGATCGGCTGGGACCGGCTGATGTTCTCCACCGACTACCCGCACTGGGACTTCGACGATCCGCGCCAGGTGTTCAAGTTCGCGCTGAGCGACGCGCAGAAGGCCAAGGTGTTCCGCGACAATGCCAAGACGCTCTACCGCCTGCCGTGACGCGTCAGGTCGTCGATCTTCTTCGTCATGCGCGGGACGGGGCACCCCGCCGACATGGTCGGCGGGGACCCCGTTGACCCGCGCATCCATCGTCTCGCGAAAGGGATGGATTGCCGGTTCGAGCCCGGCAACGACAACACAACGCGGTCGAGAGCAAGCGAAGTGAGCCGCGAGGTCGTTGCCAAAGCGAGCGAGGTCGCGCCGGGCGCGGTCAAGGTCGTGACCGTGAAGGGCCGCGAGATCGGCGTCTTCAATCTCGCCGGCGAATATTTCGCGCTCGCCAATCGCTGCCCGCATGCCGGCGGTCCGCTCTGCCGCGGCCGCATCGTGGCGCTCGTGCAATCCGAAGGCCCCGGCCACTACGCGCTGGCGCGGCACGACGAATTCCTGCGCTGCCCGTGGCACGGCTGGGAGTTCGACATCCGCACCGGCCAGTCCTGGTGCGATCCCAGCTCGACCCGCGCACGCCAGTTCCGCGTCACGGTCGAGCCGGGCGCGGCGCTGGTCAAGGGCCCCTATGTCGCCGAGACTTTCGCCGTGTCGCTGGAGGAGGACTACCTGGTGATCGATCTGGCGGCGCCGGCGACGGGGTGAGAAGGATGCCTATGCTACTGCGGTGGCCGCGTGATCGGCGCGTCGGCGAAGATGCGATACTGCTGCACGCGCGGTTTGTCCTTGTCCGCGGGGTCGACGTATTCGATCGAGCTTTTGCCCAGGAGCGCGCGCGGCAGGATCATCACGCGGATGAAGCGGCTCGGGCGATCGGCCGCGGCCTGCGCGAAGACCGGATCGGGCCCG
>JBAUOM010000764.1:0-2293 GCA_049579765.1 Xanthobacteraceae bacterium | reverse complement strand
GCACCGCATCGATCGGAAGAACCTGCATAGGCCCGCTCATCGGAGGCGCTTTCTCGACCGCTTGCGTCGCGGGAACCGGTAACGAAGACACAAGTGCATAGCGCGCCCGGACCGGTAGCGAAATCACCGTGCAAGTGTTAAGTCCGGCCCATGCCAGCCAAAGCCGCAAAGCGCGCCGACAGCGCCGCGGGCGTCGCCGCCCCCGTCCAGGCCCGTCCGCCGCGGAAGGGCGACCACGTCTTCCTGGTCGACGGCTCCTCCTACATCTTCCGCGCCTATCACGCGCTGCCGCCGCTCAACCGCAAATCGGATGGCCTGCAGGTCAACGCCGTGCTCGGCTTCTGCAACATGCTGTGGAAGCTCATGCGCGACATGAAACCGGAGGAGCGGCCAACCCACCTCGCGGTCGTGTTCGACAAGTCGGAGCGCACGTTTCGCAATGAAATGTATGCCGAATACAAGGCCAACCGCAGCGAGCCGCCCGACGACCTTCGCCCGCAGTTCGCGTTCATCCGCGAAGCGGTGCGCGCCTTCGACCTTCCCTGCCTGGAGCAGGGCGGTTTCGAGGCCGACGACCTGATCGCGACCTATGTGCGTCAGGCCTGCGAGGCGGGCGCGAGCGCGACCATCGTCGCCTCGGACAAGGATCTGATGCAGCTCGTGAACGACTGTGTCGTCATGTACGACACCATGAAGGACCGCAAGATCGGCATTCCCGAGGTGATCGAGAAATTCGGCGTGCCGCCGGAGAAGGTCGTCGAGGTGCAGGCCCTGATCGGGGATTCGACCGACAACGTGCCGGGCGTGCCGGGCATTGGCGTGAAGACCGCGGCGCAGCTCATCGCCGAATACGGCGACCTCGAAACGCTCTTGGCGCGTGCGGCCGAGATCAAGCAGGAGAAGCGGCGCCAGGCGCTCATCGACAATGCGGAAAAGGCGCGGCTGTCGAAGAAGCTCGTCACCCTCGACGCCCACGTCGCGCTCGACGTGCCGCTTGCCGACCTCGCCGTGCACGAGCCCGACTACCAGCGCCTGATCGCCTTTCTCAAGGCGATGGAGTTCAGCACGCTCACGCGGCGGGTGGCGGAGTTCTCCGGTCTCGACCCCGCGCAAGTCGAGGCCGACGGCAAGCTCAGGGCGGGCGCCGCTTCGCCGTCCGCGCGGGACGGGAGCGAGCGGCGCGCGGCCAAGCCCGCGCAAGCGCAGCAAGCCTCGCTGCCGCTGCCCCTCTCCCCGAGCGAGGGGGTTCCCAGCCGTGCCTCCGCCCCGCCGTCGCAAGAGGAGTTCACGCCGCAGGCGCTCGCCGCCGCCCGCGTCGAGGCCGCGCGCAACGCCAAGGTCGATCGCTCGCGCTACGAGATCGTGCGCAGCCTCGACCGGCTCAATGCCTGGATCGCCCGCGCGCGCGACGTCGGCGTGGTCGCGCTCGAGACCCAGACCACCAGTCTCGACCCGATGCAGGCTGCGTTGTGCGGCTTTTCGCTTGCGGTCGCGCCCAATGAGGCCTGCTACGTCCCGCTGGCCCATCGCAAAGGGGGCGACGGCGGCGGCGACGGACTGTTCGCCGGCCCGATTGCGCCCGACCAGATCGAGGAGGGCGCGGCGCTCGCGGCACTCAAACCGCTGCTGGAAGACCCGGGCGCGCTCAAGGTCGGGCACGACCTGAAATACGACCTGCAGATCTTTGCCCTGCGCGGCATCGAGCTCGCGCCTTTCGACGACACCATGCTGATGTCCTACGTGCTCGACGCTGGACGCTCCAATCACGCGATCGAGGCACTGTCGAATCGCTACTTCGACCACGCCACGGTCGATTTCGGCGAACTCACGGGTTCGGGGAAATCGCGCATCACCTTCGACTGCGTCCCGATCGACAAGGCCGCGAATTACGCAGCCGAGCGTGCCGACATGGCGTTGCGGCTGCGCCATGTGCTCAAGCCGCGGATGGCCGCCGAGCACACCGCGACGGTCTACGAGACGCTCGAGCGCCCCTTGGTGCCGGTGCTCGCGCGCATGGAGCGGCGCGGCATCTCCATCGATCGGCAAGTGCTGTCGCGGCTGTCGGGCGAATTCGCCCAGCGCGCCGGCGCGCTCGAGGCCGAAATCCAGACGCTGGCCGGCGAGCCGCTCAATCCGGGCAGCCCGAAGCAGCTCGGCGACATCCTGTTCGGCAAGCTCGGGCTTCCCGGCGGCACCAAGACCAAGACCGGGCAATGGTCGACCGGCGCCCGCGTGCTCGACGACCTCGCCGAGCAGGGTCACCCGCTGCCGCGGAAAATTCTCGACTGGCGCC
>JBAUOM010000763.1:0-4218 GCA_049579765.1 Xanthobacteraceae bacterium | reverse complement strand
CTGCCGGGTGTCGCGCCCGGTCGGCCGAAGGTCCCGAACCTCCCGGGCACGGTTTACGAGCCGCGGCCGGGACGCCACTCCCCGCTCCGCCTTCAGGATCGTCTCCGGAGACGCCCCTCGATGAGCGGGATTTGCGATTCGTACCACAACCACGATCAGTAGTCAATAGCGTAGTCGGGGTGTGATCGCGGTCCCGGGAGCTTACGGAAGGCGTACGCCTGCAATGAAGCAAGCGCCGGCCAGAATCCAGAGATCGCGGGAAATTGCGTCGTCGACGGCGGCGCTACGCCGCGAGCTCCGCGGTGGCGTGAAACTCCTCGAGCCGCGGCATGACCTCGCGCGCGAACAGCGTCATGCTCTCGACCGTGTCGGCGTGCTCCATCGGACCGGCTTGGGTCATCATGAGGAAATGGCCGAAGCCGCCGATCGCGCGGTAGAAGTCGACGATCTGGTCGTAGACCTGGTCCGGCGTACCCGCGAACATCAAGCCGCCGGCGATGGTGTCGGCGACGCTGCCTTGCGCCGCGCTGCCGAGCGGCGCGCCGGTCTTGGTGGTCATCTGGTGCGCAGGCCCGCGCCAGCCGACACGCTGGAACAGCTTGGCGGCGTCGGCCGCGGCCATGAAGCCGGGCGGGTTCTTGTAGGGCTCGGCAACCCGCGTATTGGTCTCGAGATAGCTCTTGACCAGCGCGGCGCGGCGCAGGCCTTCCGCCTCGCTCGCTCCCACCGCCACGAACCCCATATAGGCGAAGCGGTCGAGCGGGGTGGGCTGCGGGCGCCCCGCGTCCTTCCATCCCTTGCGATATTCGTCGAACACGGTCTTGGCGCGGTAGCCGGTCATCACCGTGGCGATCACGTGTCCGCGCGCGCCGAGCGCGCGCGAAGAGCCGGGGCTGCTCGACGTGCTCCAGACCGGCGGATGCGGCTGCTGATACGGCCGCGGCCAGATGTTGACGCTGCGGTACTGGAAATGCTCGCCCTCCCAGGAGAACGGCCCGTCGTGCGTGGTCATCGCCTTGAGGATGAGGTCGTGCGCCTCCCAGAAGCGGTCCATCACCCGCACCGGCCTGGCGTTGGCCGGCACGATCTCGTAGGGCACGCCCTTGATGAAGCCCATCTCCAGGCGGCCGCGCGAGATCACGTCGATGATCGACATTTCCTCCGCCACCCGCAGCGGATCGCTGCGGTTGGCGATCGGCGTGCCCAGGCCGAGGAGCCGCGCGCGTTTGGTCTGGCGCGCCAGGATCGCGAGCGTCAGGTGCGCCGAGGCGCTCATGCAGGTCGCCGTGGCGTGATGCTCGTTGACGATGATGTTGAGGCCGAGCTCGTCCGCCAGCATCCACTCGTCGAGGTAGCGATTGTAGAGGCGGGACGCGATCTCGGGATCGCAATGCCGGTTCGGCAGGCTCACCCGCAGCGATTCCGCGTCCGGAAACCACGCGTCGGGATAGGACTGTTCGCTGAAGCTGTAGAATTTCATCTGCTTACCTTGCGACGCATTCGTGCCAAGACGTCGTTATGACCGGATGATGGGCACCGTGCGGGCCGCCCTCATCCTTCGAGATGCGCGCGCACGCGATCCCGTTTGCCGCCCGTCCGCGACATGCGCGCCCTCAGGATGAGGGCGGAACCCGGGCCTCGATGCATCGGCCAAATCTCTATGCAGAAACACTGGAGCACTTGCGCTCACGACGCGCCTCCTTGCGTGCGCGCGACGAAATCGACGATCCTTTGCGCGAACGGGTCGGGCCGCTCGAGATGCGGATAGTGTCCCGCCTGCTCGATCAGCTCGAACTGCGCGCCCGCGATGAGCCGGCTGTAGGCGCGCCCGTAATCCGGCGAGGCGATGCGGTCGCTCGCGCCCCACAGAACGAGCGTCGGCACCCGGATGCGGTGCAGGCGGCCGGCGAGCTTGGGATCGTACATGTAGGGCGACCATGCGAACAGCGCGGCGGCCTCGCGATTGCGGAACATGATCAACGCGTCGTCGTCCGAGATCGCGGTGTGATCGACGGCGGCGGCGGCGGGATCGTGGTAGGCCAGCCGGTCGACGTCGCTCTGCTTCAGGGCGAAGATGTCGGCGATATCGCGGTGCTCGCGGTCGCCGAGCTTGATGCCGACCGCGTCGGCCAGCACGAGATGCGAAATACGCTGCGTCGACTTGATCGCGATCTCGGCGGCGATCCAGCCGCCGAACGATAGGCCGACGAGGACCACGTCGCGCAGATCGAGCGCATCGAGGACGTCGAGATAGAAATAGGCGAGATCGTCGACCGTGGTCATGGCTGCGGGCAGCTCGCTGCGTCCGAAGCCGGGATGGGAGGGTGCGAGCGCCCGGAACGACCGCGCCAGCGCGTCGATCACGCGATCCGTGGACTTGATGCCGATCGCGGGATGCAGCAGCAGCAGCGGCCGGCCGCTGCCGCGCTCGACGAGCTCGATGCGGACTCCGGCCAGCTCGGTGAGGTTGTCGGCAGCTTCGACGCGGTCAAGCATGGAGGGGACGCCGATCTCAGTGCGGTTTGATGCCCGCGGCCTTGACGAGCTCTCGGTTCTGTTTGATCTGGGCACGGAAGAACGCATCGAACTCGGCCGCCGTCATGTCCAACGGCTCGCCGCCGAGCGCGAGGAGCCTGTCCTGAACCGCCTTCATCCGGAGGGCCTCGGCCGTTTCCCGGTAGAGCTTGTCCTTGATCTCCTTCGGCGTCTTCGACGGCGCGAACACGCCGACCCAGAACGGAAAATCGGCATCGGGGAAGCCCGCCTCCGCGAGCGTCGGCAGATCCGGCAGCGAGGAGGTGCGCTTGCCGCTGCTCACCGCGAGCGCGAGGATCTTGCCGTCGCGAATGAGCGGCATCGCGGGGAGCGCCGGGGTGAAGAAGAAATCGACCCGTCCGGCCAGCAGCTCGGTCAGCGCTTCCTGCACCCCGCGGAACGGAATCTCCTGCACTTCGATGCCGGCGCTGAGACGGAAACGCTCGGCGTTGATGTGCGCCGCCCCGCCGTGGCCGACCGAGGCATAGTTCAAGGCGCCGGGCCTGGCCTTGGCGGCGGCCACGAGCTCGCGCGCGGTCTTATATTTCTGCGGCGAGACCACCAGCAGGAACGGCGTATCGACCAGCGCGACCACGCCGGTGAAGTCGCGCTCGGTGTCGTAGGGCAGCGTGAGGTGAGTGGCGGGAAAGATCGTGAGCGCCGGCGAGTGGGAAAGGAGCGTGTAGCCGTCGGGATCGGCCTTGGCGACGGCGGCCGGGGCGAGCGTGCCGCCGCCGCCGCCGCGATTGTCGATGATGAAGGGCTGGCCGACTTGCTGCGAGACCTGGTCGAAAACCGTGCGGCAGACGAGATCGATGGCGCTGCCGGCCGTGACGGGCACCGCGATGCGGACCGGCTTGCTCGGCCAAGCCGGCGTCTGGCTGTGCGCCGGAGCAGCGCCGAGCGCGGCCAGCGCCAACAGCAAAGTTGCGAGGACGGCACGCCGCATCGGCATCCTCAATTTGGGGTTGTTTCGCCCGCCGGTTCCGCAAATAGCACCGGCGACAATGCTTTTTCGCGGCGCCGTGCGCAAGTTCGACGGCTCGCCGCGTTATCGTCGATTACGTTGGAGCATACCTGCCCCCCATCTGCCGCAGGCGTGCGAGGCACCGCTTCCCCGTGTCGCGGCTCCGACATCCGTTCTCCGTTGCGGGAAATTGCCGCCGTGATGTAAACCGCGCGGGGCGTCCCTCCATCGACGAGTGCGGTTTCCGTCGAAATGGACTCAGCGCGAGCCGCAAACTCGGTCTGCTCCCTCCCTCCTTGTGGGGGAGGGCTGGGGAGGGGGGTCGTAGTTGTTGCGCGAGATGTGTCCGCCAACTGCCACCCCCACCCCCAACCCCTCCCCACAAGGGGGAGGGGAGCACACCGATCGCGCTGAACCACTGTGCATCAAACCGCACTCGCGCGGGTGTTCTTCGCCGGCGTCGCCACCGGAATGTCGAATTCGACCGGATGGATTTGATTGATGACGCTGTGGTTCGGGTTAGCACTGATGACGGCCGTGGCCGTCTTCGCCGTGCTCTGGCCGCTGGCGCGCGGCAGGACCGAATCCCGCTCGGGTAGCGATGTTGCCGTCTATCGTGATCAACTCGACGAGATCGAACGCGACCGCGCAGCGGGGCTGATCGCGGACGGCGAGGCGGCGGGGGCGAAGGTCGAGGTGGCGCGGCGGCTCCTTGC
>JBAUOM010000762.1:0-6494 GCA_049579765.1 Xanthobacteraceae bacterium | reverse complement strand
CCAGTAGCCCGCATGGAGCGAAGCGCAATGCGGGGCACCTCGCGGCGCGGCACCAACCCGGATTTCGCTGCGCTCCATCCGGGCTACAAGAAAACTCACGCCGATTTGGCGCCCGCAGGTGCAGCGCTGGTGGCAGAGCGGGCGGCGCGCAGCTTCCCGGTCGCCGCGCCATCCACCTCGAAGGTTTCGGGGTCGAGCACGACCCCGTAGAGCTCGGCCGCGGACGTGACCGTGACGTAGCCCTGGCGGACGTCCTCGCGCACCTCATCGACCGGCCGCTCAAGCGGATCGCCGTAGCCACCACCGCCGCCCGAGCGGATCTTGAAGGCATCGCCGGGCTTGAGCTGCGCCACCAGCACCTTGGCATTGGGAAAATCGGTCTTCCATTGTCCGCCGATGCGCAGCTCCACCGCATTGCCCGAGCCCTCGCAGCCACCCTCGAGACCCCACGGCCGGCAATGGGCGCGGTCGCTCTGATTGTTGACCACCATGTTGGTGCGCGCGCGGACCACGCGCTCGACCCCGAGCCCGCCGCGTCGGCGGCCGGCGCCGCCGGAATCCGGCACCAGCGCGTAGCGCTCCACCACGATGGGAAACTTGAACTCGGCCTGCTCGTTCGGGCTGTTGTGGGTGTCGCCGTCATTGATGCAGACGGTGCCCGAGACGCCGTCCTCGCGCTTCTTCGCGCCCCAGCCGCCGCCCAGCGGCCCGAAGCTGCCGATGAAGAACTCCGAGGTCCTGTTGTTGATGCCGTGGAACGACGACGCCAGGAGATCCGCGTGATGACCGGCGATCACCCGCTCGGGTATCGCCGGCGCCAGCGCCTTGAAGACGGTGTCGACGACGGTCATCGGATAGGTCATCCACCAGCGCATGGGCGCCGGCCGCACCGCACTGATGACCCGGCCGGGCGGTACGACGGTCTTGAGGCTGCGGAAGGAGCCGTCGTTGATGGGATAGTCGGTGGGCGAGGTCAGGCATTTGTAGGCCACTTGCGCGCAGGCATGGCCGGTGGTGATGCCGGAATTGTAGAAACCGCGTACCTGCTTTGAGACCTCGCTCAAGTCGACGGTCATCTCGTCGCCCTCGACCACGACGCGCACTCGGATCGGCACCGGCTTGCCGATATCGATGCCGTCGTCGTCCATGTAGGATTCGGCCTCGTAGACGCCGTCGGGGATCGTGCGCGTGCGCGCGCGCGCCATTGCCTCGGAGTGGTCCATGATCGCCGCGATCGAACCGAGCACCGCGTCGCGACCGTAGCGTGCGATGAGCTCGAGGAAGCGCCGTTCGCCGGTCTTCACCGCGGTGACCTGCGCGCGCAGATCACCCATCGCCCGGCTCGGCAGCCGCACATTCTGGCGGATGATCTCCACGACGGTCTGGTTGACCACGCCGCGGTCCTGATATTTCAGGATCGGGATCTGCAGCCCTTCCGAGTAGATGTCGGTGCTCATGCCACCGAGAATGCCGCCGATGTCGAGCCAGTGCGCCATGCAGCAGGAGAACGCGACCAGCTTGCCCTGGTAAAAGATCGGCAGCGTCAGGGTGACGTGATTGAGATGGCTGCCGGTGAGATAGGAATCGTTGGTGACGTAGATATCGCCGGGACGAATGGCCTCGACGCCGAAATGCCTGATCTTCGCCTTCACCGTCTCCGCCATGCCGCGGATGAACATCGGCAGGCCGATGCCGATGGAGATCGTCTCGCCCTGCGGCGTGAACAGGCCGGTGGTGAAATCGAGCGCCTCGTAGATGATGATGTTGTAGGCGGTGCGCATGAGGTTGGTTTTCATTTCCTCGGTCACCGCAATGACGCCGTTGCGCACGATCTCCGTCACCACGGGATCGACCTTGGCGCGCTTCGAGACGCCGCGTTTCGTCGTCTTGGCCATGGGTCTCAGCGAGCTCCCGCCACCTTGATGATGAGATTTCCGTAACCATCAACCTCGAGCCGGTCGCCGGGCAGCAGCACGGTCGTGGAGGCATGTTCCTCGATCAGCGCGGGCCCGTCGATCCGGTTGCCGGCCGTTAGCGCCGCCCGGGCATAGGTCGGCGTGGTCCGGAACTTGCCGTCGAGATAGACCTGCCGCCTGCCGGTGAAGGCAGCCTTGTCCGGCGCGCGCTTGCCGGGCCTGATCGTCTCCTGCGGCGGCTTGCGCATGATCCCGGTGACGGTGCAGCGCAGGCTCACGATCTCGGCGCGCTCGTCGGGTGCCGACGTGCCGTATCGCTGCTCGTGCATGGCGTCGAAATGGCGCTTGATCGCTCGCCGGTCCTGCCTGGCGAATACCGCGAGCGGCAGATCCACGGTTACCGCGTGCTCCTGGCCGACATAGCGCATGTCGGCCGCCCGCTGCACCGTGATCTTCAGCGGCCCGACCGAGGTGGCGGCGATCGCCGCGCGACCCTCCTGCTCGAGATCGCGGTAGACGCGCTCGATCGCCTCGAACGGCGCCTCCTCGAGCCGCGCGAAGGAGGTGCGCACGAAATCGTAGCGCAGATCCGAGAACAGCATGCCGAACGCGGAGAACACGCCGGGCGCGGTCGGGATGATGACGGTCCTGATGCCGATCTCGCGCGCGACCTCCACCGCGTGCAGCGGCCCGGCGCCGCCGTAGGCGACAAGCGCAAAATCTCCGGCATCGAGCCCGCGCTCGGTGGTGACGCCCTTCACGGCATAGGACATCGCGGTCACGGCGATGCGCAGGATTCCGTCCGCCGCCGCCGTGACGTCCATGGCGAGCGGCTCGGCCACGCGCGCGCGCAGCGCCGTTGCCGCGGCCGCGACGTCGAGGCGCATCTCGCCGCCGAGAAACCGGTCGGCGCCCAACCGGCCGAGAACGAGATTGGCGTCCGTCACGGTGGGCTCGCCTCCGCCGAGCCCATAGCAGGCCGGGCCCGGCGCCGCTCCGGCGCTTTGCGGGCCGACCCGCAGTCCGCCCTCCTCGACGCGCGCAATCGAGCCGCCGCCGGTGCCGACTTCGAAAATGTCCATCATCGCGATCTGCACCGGCAGCGCCTGGTCGTAACCGCCGATCAAGGCGGCGCCGGTGGTCAGCGCTTCGCCGTTGTGGATGACGCCTGCCTTCGCGGTCGTGCCACCCATGTCGAAAGCGATCGCATTCTTGAGACCGAGCGTATGGCAAAGCGCCCGCGTGCCGATGACGCCGGCCGCCGGACCCGACTCCAGCATGTGCACACACTGGCTCTTGGCCTGGTCCGCGGCGTAGAGGCCGCCGGTGGAGCGCACGATCAGGAACGAGCCGGAAAAGCCGTCCCCGCGGATGTGATCCTCGATCTCGCCGATATATCTGCGAACGATCGGCCCCACATAGGCATTCGCCACCACCGTCGAGCAACGCTCGAACTCGCGGTACTCTTCCGAAAGCTCGTGCGAGGCGGAAACGAACATCCGCGGATGGTTCTTCTCCAGGATCGTCTTGGCGCGCGCCTCGTGGTCGTGGCGGGCATAGCAGTTGAGAAAGAGGATTGCGGCCGCTTCCACACCGAGCGCGGCCAGCCTGCGGCCCAGCGCCTCGATCTCGCTCGCATCGAGCGGCGTCTCGACCTCGCCGTCGGCCAGCACCCGCTCGGAGACTTCGAAGCGCAGCGCCCGCTCCACCAGCGGCCGGTGCTTCTGGAAGAACAGATTGTAGGCGTCGGGCCGGTTGATGCGGCCGATCTCGTAGATGTCGCGAAAGCCTTCGGTTATGAGCAGCGCGGTCTTCGCCCCGCTGCGCTCCAGGATGGTGTTGATGGCGATGGTGGAGCCATGCAGGAACAGCCCGGCGGCGCTGTAGTCGCTCCCCGCTTTCTCCACGCCGGCATTGATTCCTTCGACCAGGCGTTGTGGTGTCGACAAGGCTTTCCCAAAGGTGAGCTTGCCGGTGCGGTCGTCGAAGACCGCGATGTCGGTGAACGTGCCGCCGATGTCGGCGGCCAGGCGAAGGTTCGAGCCGTTGGTTCGGGAAGCGGTACGCTGTTTCATGCTGTCGGTCGGTGGGAGGCAAGGTATAGCCGCGCTGGTATGGCGGGCTCAACCCGCCGGAAGGCAAGGATCAAGAGGCGTGGGGATGCAGGCAAGTTTGCAAGGCCCGCGCAAGCCCGCTGCTCTGCGCGAAGGTGAAGAGGTCGCGCATCCCTCGCGCAGTCTCCTCCGCCGATTTGTTGCTGCCTCGCTCGGGCGGTCGAGACGCCTGCAATCGACAGCCAAAGGCTGCTACTGACGAGCGATGAACCCACTCCGGAGGGGAACGCCCTTAACCGAGTTCGGCCGCCGGAATGGCCGCGCAGCGCCCTTAATACTCTGATAATCCACTGAAAACTCTGTGGATTCCCTTCCGGCAAAATTTTACCGGAGCGACGGAACCAATGGACCAACCCCGCGTTGGCCGCGTCAGGTGGTGGTCCGACTGGATGCACCAAGGGTGTTGGCTCATGGCCGGATCCGGCCGCTCCGCTGGAAGCTATTCCGTGTACCGCGCGTCTATTCCTCCCGCCGCAGGAACGGGGGGTTGCAATCGATTCCCGTCGATCTGCGGACCGTACTTGCGGCGGCATTGGGGCTATGGCGGTGCGGCCATGACAACGCCTCTGCGCCCGTGAGATAAGTGCGGTCCATCCGCCCCCGGAGGAGACACCATGCAACCGACGCGTGAACCGGTTGGCGACCTCAAGAGCAATGGCGCCGCCCCCGACGCGGCCGCCGCGCAGATGCCGCCGGGCGGCCTCGTGGACGGCTCGCCCGCCGAGCTGCGCGATCTCCTCAACGCCCTCCAATCCATGCGCGTCGGCGATTTCTCCGTGCGCATGCCGGTCAACCAGATCGGCCTGATGGGCAAGATCGCCGACACCTTCAACGAGATCGTCGCGGCCAACGAGCGCATGGCGGGGCAGCTCGAGCGCGTCGGCCAGGTCGTGGGCCGCGAAGGCAAGACGCGCCAGCGCGTGAAGTTCGCGCTCGCCAGCGGCGCCTGGGGCGAGATGGAAACCTCGGTCAACACCCTGATCGACGACCTGCTGTGGCCGACCACCGAGGTCACGCGCGCCATCTCCGCCGTCGCACAGGGGGATCTGCTGCAGACGGTGCGGCTCGACGTCGACGGCCGGCCGCTCGAGGGCGAATTCCTGCGCTCGGCGACCATCGTCAATACCATGATCAAGCAGCTCGGCGTGTTCACCTCGGAGGTGACGCGCGTGGCGCGCGAGGTCGGCACCGAAGGCAAGCTCGGCGGCCAGGCGCAGGTGCGCGAGGTGACCGGCGTCTGGAAGGACTTGACCGAGAACGTCAACTCGATGGCGTCGAACCTGACCGCGCAGGTTCGCAACATCGCGGAGGTGACCATCGCGGTCGCCAATGGCGACCTCTCGAAGAAGATCACGGTCGACGTGCGCGGCGAGATCCTGCAGCTGAAGGAAGCCATCAATACGATGGTCGACCAGCTGCGGTCGTTCGCCTCGGAAGTCACCCGCGTGGCGCGCGAGGTCGGCACCGACGGCAAGCTCGGCGGCCAAGCCATCGTGCCGGGCGTCGCCGGCACCTGGAAGGACCTGACCGACTCGGTGAACGCCATGTGCGGCAACCTCACCGATCAGGTGCGCAACATCGCCCAGGTGACGACCGCGGTGGCGCGCGGCGATCTTTCCCGCAAGATCACCGTCGACGTGCGCGGCGAAATCCTGGAGCTCAAGGACACCATCAATACCATGGTGGACCAGCTCAACGCCTTCGCCTCGGAGGTGACGCGCGTCGCGCGCGAGGTCGGCACCGAAGGCAAGCTCGGCGGCCAGGCGCAGGTGCCGGGCGTCGCCGGCACCTGGAAGGACCTGACCGACAGCGTCAACTTCATGGCGTCGAACCTGACCGCGCAGGTCCGCAACATCGCCGACGTCGCCACCGCCATCGCCGGCGGCGATCTCTCCAAGAAGATCACGGTGAACGTGAGCGGCGAGATCCTACAGCTCAAGGAGACCATCAATACGATGGTCGATCAGCTCAATGCCTTCGCCGGCGAGGTGACGCGCGTGGCGCGCGAGGTCGGCACCGAAGGGCGACTGGGCGGCCAGGCCAACGTGCTCGGCGTCGCCGGTACCTGGAAGGACTTGACCGACAGCGTCAATTCGATGGCCTCGAACCTGACGGCGCAGGTCCGCAATATCGCCGAGGTGTCGACCGCGATCGCCAGCGGCGACCTTTCGAAGAAGATCACGGTCGACGTGCGCGGCGAAATCCTCGAGCTCAAGGACACCATCAATACCATGGTGGACCAGCTCAACGCCTTCGCCGGCGAGGTGACCCGTGTCGCGCGCGAGGTCGGCACCGAAGGTAAGCTCGGCGGTCAGGCCATGGTGCGCGGCGTGGCCGGGACCTGGAAGGACCTGACCGACAGCGTCAACTCGATGGCCTCCAACTTGACCGGCCAGGTCCGCAACATCGCCGAGGTCGCGACCGCGGTGGCACAGGGCGACCTGTCGAAGAAGATTACGGTCAA
>JBAUOM010000761.1:0-1775 GCA_049579765.1 Xanthobacteraceae bacterium | reverse complement strand
GTGAAGTTTTCAACCTCAAAATCACCCACTCGATTCCACGAAGACCCACATGAATTATTCGCACTACCAAGGGGTAATCGAACAAAGGAAGTCAGAGGTGACAGGTCCTGCACTTGTCTTCTTTGATTGGGGTTCTACGGGCTTTGCGGCAAATAACCTATTTTTTGCACTTGTTTACGACGAGAGTCGCGAAATCGAATTGAAGGCAGGCAGATCGGACGATTGGAAAAAGAAAGCATTCCATCAGTACTCAATCATCAACGAGGAGGGATGCAAATCGGAAGCCACTCATCTGAGCGGTCACTTCTACTCTGTAACCACCGTCTGTTAGGGGCTACCGGTTCTGCCGCAGCGCCGCCTTGATCGCCGCCCGCCGCGACGGATCGTAGAGCCTGGGATAGTCGTAGGTCAGCGGCTGCGAGCGCTCGACGCGCAAGGTCGCGAACACCGGGCCGTCCTCTCTGAGCACGTGGGCGGCCTGCTGCTCGAAATTGCGAAGCTCGGCGAAATCGTAGACCTGCGCATAGCCGGCCGCGCGCGCCATGGCGGCGAAGTCGGCGGCCGTGTTCGGGATCGGGTGCCCCCCGTTCGCCTCGTAGGTTCCGTTCTGCACCACCATGTGCACCAGGTTCTTGGGCGCCGCCGCGGCGATGGTGACCAGGCTTCCGAGATTCATCAGCAGGCTGCCGTCGCCCTGCAGGCAGATGACGCGCCGGTCCGGCCGGCCCAGCGCCAGTCCGAGCGCATGCGAGGAATCGAGCCCCATCGCGCCCACGGAAAAGTAGTTGAGCGTGCGTTCGCCCAGCTCCAGCCAGTCGACCGCGGAGCTGTAGGTCGAGACCACGAGTTCGTCGGTGACGTGGCGCGCCAGCGCGCGGAAGCACTCGTCGCGTTTCATCATGCGGCGGACGGCCTCCGGCCGATCAGCAACGCGACGGGATGCGAGGTGGCGTAGGCATCCTCGATCGCTGGGCGGATTTTCGCGACGTCGGGGTCCTCGTTGATCAGGTGGTGCGGGATACCCATGGCGTCGAGGATCGGCTCGACGATGCGCACGCCGTAGCGCGGCGATTCCCGCGGCGCCACATAGGGGTCGTGCTGGAGCAGGCCGATCATCATGCAGATCGGCTGCGCGTACTCGACCGCGACGCCGCGGATGGCGTTGATGGAATCGAGAAAGCCGGTGTGCTGGATCAAGGTCAAGGCGCGCTTGTCGCAGTAGGACAGGCCCGACGCGATGCCGATGCACTCGTCCTCCTTGCACACGCGGATGAGCTTGAATTGCGGATCGCGCGCGATCGGCCGCAGCAGTCCGCCGCTGGTGACGATGTCGGGCACCGACAGGATGTATTCGACGCCGCTCGCCTTGATCGCGGCGATGATGCCCGACCCCTTGAGCTCGATCTTGTCGTCGGTATCGGCGACCAGGTCCGCATCCATGCGCGGGTCCCCACGAAAAGACGCCGATGCGGCGCGGCATCGGCGGCGCTAGCTAAGCGGAAATCAAACCTGCCCGCAACGGGCGTCGTACTCACCGTGTCCCGGATGCGGTGCGCCGCTAATCCGGGACACGCCGCGTCGTCACACCGGAACGCGCTTGCGAGGCTGCGGCAAAGCCCGCATCATCGCTGTGGCGGTCGCGCGCGGGGGAGGACATCGAGGAGACGACAATGCAGCGTCCCGCCGGGAAGCGTCTCGCCGTTGCCCTCGCGCTCGCGTGCCTCGGCCTCGCGTCGGCGCAAGCCGCCGACTGGCCGGCGCGGCCGATCCGCATC
>JBAUOM010000760.1:0-10147 GCA_049579765.1 Xanthobacteraceae bacterium | reverse complement strand
GCGCTGCGGGTGCTCGCCCGCGCGCAGGCCGAGCTCGCGCGCGGCACGCCGGTGTGGGTCGGTGTCGATGCGCAACGCATCGCGCTGTTCGTCCGGTCCTGAGGCTCGCGTGGGATCGCGAGATAGGCCTGAATTGGGGAAAGGTTTCGGAGGGGTCGATGAGCGATGAAGAACCGGGCGCGGTGTTCGACGCCCATGTGCGCGCCGAGTTCGTGGAGCGCAGCCTCGATGCCACCATGGCCACGATGACCGAAACGCCTTACGTCACGCATGTTCCGGTCATGACCGGCGGCTACGGCCGCGACGAGGTGCAGGCCTTCTACGCAACCTGGTTCCTCGGTCGCTGGCCGGCCGACACACAGATAACCCCCGTTTCCCGCACGATCGGACAGGGACGCGTGATCGACGAGCTCGTCGCCAGCTTCACCCACGACGTCGAGATGCCCGCGATGCTGCCGGGCGTGGCGCCGACCGGCCGCAAGGTCGTCCTGCCGCACGTCGTGGTGATGGGAATCGTGGACGGCAAGGTCGCCTACGAGCACATCTACTGGGACCAGGCCTCGCTCCTCGCGCAAGTGGGCCTCATCGATCTTGCGCAACTGCCGGTGACCGGCGCCGAGCAGGCGCACAAGCTGCGCGACCCCACGCTGCCGTCGAACGAACTGATCCGCCGCGCCGAACGGCGCAAGGGCGAGTCGCTGCGCGGGCCAGAAAGTGTTTGAGCCGCCTGCCGACCTCTCCTACCCTTTCGCGACGGCGGGCCGGGACGCAGGGTAGGCGATGGCATTCGTCAGGGACACGATCGAGCTCAACGACTGCAAGCTCAGTCTTGCGCGCGGCGGCAAGGGCGTACCGCTCCTTTATCTGCACGGCACCGACGGGCTCGCGGAATGGCCGCTCCTCCTCGACACCCTGGCGGAGCGGTTCGACGTGATCGTGCCCGACCATCCCGGTTTCGGCGCATCCGAGGTGCCGGATTGGATCGACGACGTCTCCGACGTCGCCTATCTCTACCTCGACGCTATCGAGGCGCTGGGGCTTTCCGGCATCCACGTCGTCGGGCAGTCGCTCGGCGGTTGGATCGCGCTCGAAATGGCGGTGCGCTCGACCCAGCGCCTGCGCAGCCTGACCTTGATCTCGGCGGCCGGCATCCACGTCAAGGGCGTTCCCAAGGCCGACATTTTCATGATCGACCCGGAGGAGCAGGCGCGCCTCGCCTATGCCGATCCCAAGCTCGGCGAGGAAGCGGCCGAGCGCGCTGGCGCCGACAAATACCAGGACATCGCCATCCTCAACCGCATCGCCAGCGCCCGCTACGGATGGCAGCCGCGCTTCTTCAATCCGCGGCTGGAGCGCTGGCTGCATCGCGTCAACCTTCCCACGCATATCATCTGGGGCGAGGGCGATCGCATCATCCCCCGGCCTTATGCCGAAGCGTTCCACCGCCTGATTCCGGGCTCGACGCTCACCCTGATTCCAAATGCCGGTCATCTGCCGCACGTCGAACGCGCGCCCGCGGTCGCGGAGGCGATGCAGACGTTCCTGCGCAACTGACTTCAGTCCGCCATGAAGGTAATGAGCTTTCACCTGATGCCATACGCCGATCTCGATCTCGGCGTGAAGGACAGGTACCGTACCGTCTGGATCGTACTTCCCAACAGTCACTACGATCCGAAGAAGGGACACGCGCTCTACAACCGATATCTCGACGAGCTCGAGCTCTGCGCCGAGCTCGGCTTCGACGGCGTTTGCGTGAACGAGCACCACCAGAACGCCTATGGGCTCATGCCCTCTCCCGTGGTGATGGCGTCCGCCCTGGCGCGACGCACGCGCGGCTGCCGCATCGCCATCCTGGGGAATGCATTCTGTCTGCGCGAGCATCCGCTGACGCTGGCCGAGGAGCATGCGATGCTCGACGTCATCACCGGCGGACGGCTGATCAGCGGCTTCGTGCGCGGCGTCGGCGCGGAATATTTCTCGTTCGGCACCAACCCGGTTCACTCGCTCGAGCGCCACCAGGAGGCGCATGATCTCGTGGTGCGGGCGTGGACCGAGCCCGGCCCGTTCGCCTTCGAGGGCAAGCACTATCATTGCGAATACGTGAACGTATGGCCGCGGCCGTTCCAGCAGCCGCACCCGCCGATCTGGTGTCCTTCGATGGGAAGCATCGAGACGATCGAATGGGCCGCCCATCCCGACCGCAAATACGTCTACCTGCAGAACTACAGCCCGGCCGACTCGGTGGCGCGCTACCTCGACCTCTATCGCGAGCTGGCGCAGCGGCGGTACGGTTACGAGGCGTCCTCCGACCGCATCGGCTGGTGCGCGCCGGTCTATGTCGCGGACAGCGACGAGCAGGCGCTGAACGAAGCGCGCGAGCACATCGAGGCGCTGTTCAACATCTTCCTCCCCAAGCAGTCCGAGCTGATGTTCTTCCCACCCGGCTACATGTCGCCGGAGTCGCTCAAGCGCGCGCTCGCGCACAAGCGCGGCCATCGCGGCGGCGTGAGGATCGAGCACTTGATCGAGCGCGGGATCATGATCTGCGGCAGCCCGGTCACAGTGCGCCGCCGCATCTCCGAACGTCACCATCTCATGGGCTTTCAGGAATTCATCTGCATGCTGCAGTTCGGCACCCTGCCCGCGCACCTCACGGAAAAGAACATCCGGCTGTTCGCGTCGGAGGTCATGCCCGCGATCAAGGCGCTGACCGACCGCGACTATCGTGGGTTCGAGCTGCCGCGGATCGCGGCGGAGTAGGGCGCCGCTTTGCCGCGGCGGGAGCCTCTATCGACAATCTGAATGCCGCGCCCGCAACGGCTCGGTTCGCGCAAACGAGGAGAAAAACCGTGACGACGAAGAAATACGAGACGGTTCTGATCGAGAAGCAGGACGGCATCACCTGGCTGATCATGAACCGCCCGGACAAGCGCAACGCCATGAGTCCGCAACTTCATCTCGACATGGATGAGGCGCTCGACGAACTGGCGGTCGATCCGGACACCGAAATCGTGGTGCTCACGGGAGCGGGCGAGGCGTTCTGCGCCGGCCAGGATATCAAGCTCTACTTCCGAGCCGGCGACGCCGATCCGGTATTGCGCCGCAAGGCCGGCCGCGCCTCCAATCAATGGCGCTGGCAGAAGTTGTCGACCTTCCCGAAACCGACCATCGCCATGATCAACGGCTACTGCTTCGGCGGCGGGTTCACGCAGGTCTGCGCCTGCGATCTCGCGGTCGCGGCCGACGAGGCGGTGTTCGGCCTCTCCGAGGTGAACTGGGGCATCCTGCCCGGCGGCATCGTATCGTGGAACGTCGCCCAGACCCTGAACTTCCGGGACGGCATGTATTACGCGCTCACCGGCGATACCTTCGACGGCAAGAAGGCCAAGGAGATCGGCTTCGTCAATTTCTCCTATCCCAAGGCCGCCCTGAGGGACGAGACGATCAAGCTCGCGAAGAAGCTGATGGAGAAGAGCCCGGCGGTGCTGCGCTACACCAAGGAAGCGCTGCGCGCGGTGCGCTTCATGAACGAGCCGCAGGCCTCGGACTACCTCAACGCCAAGAGCGATGCCTTGCGCTTCGTCGACAAGGAGGACAGCCGCGGCCAAGGCATGAAGCAATTTCTCGACGACAAGAGCTACCGCCCGGGCTTCGGCGCCTTCAAGCGTCCGAAGGCCAAACGGGCATAGCAATTCGCTCAAGCGTGCCGACAGCCCCTTTTGGTCGGCGCAGCGACGGACGGTGACCTGGCGGGCGCATCGCGGAGGCACACAGGCACGAACTTGTCGCGCCTGCGCATCGGATGCGCAAGGCGGCGTCAGCCGACTTGCGCTCGCTCGCCCCACTGCGCTCCGACCTCAGGTGACGGAGCGGGAGCTTTCCGTACCCGGCTGTCACCCTCCCACGCTCGGGCGCCAGCGCTCGAAGCGGCGCTCGATCAGCCGAAGCAAACCCGTCATCGCGATGCCGGCCGCGGCGATGATGATGATCCCGACCATCACCTTGTCGGTCTGGAAGCGCGCACCCGCGGTCGCGATCAGGAAGCCGAGCCCGTGGGTGGCGCCGTACATTTCACCCACGACGATACCGACGAGCGCGTGCCCGAGCCCAAGCCGCAGGCCGCTCAGCAAGAGCGGCACCGACGACGGCAGCGCCACCGTGAGGAACATCTGCCAGTCGTTGGAGCCGAACGAGCGCGCGACCTTGACGAAGTCGGCGTTCACGGTGCGCACGCCGGTGATGGTGTTCACCAGGATCGGGAAGATAGCGCCGAGAAACACGATCGCGATCTTGGACATCAGGCCGATGCCGAACCAGATCATGAGCAGCGGCAACAGCGCGATGCGGGGCGTGGCGTAGAGCGCGGACACGAACGGATCCAGCACGGCGTCGACGCGGCTGTACCATCCCATGAGGATGCCCAGCGGCACGCCGATCACGATGGCCGCGCCGTAACCGACGATGAACTCGAATCCCGACACCTGCATGTCGACGAGGATGCTGCCGTCGGCGAACATCTCGACCGCCGTGCGTACGATGCGGCTCGGCGAGCTGGTGAACAGCGGATTGACCCAGCCGAACGCGACCGAGGCTTCCCAGAACGCCAGGAACACGAGCATGGAGATCGTGCCGAGCAGCGCATGCTCGTGCCGTTTCCAGAACGAGCGCGCCACGGCCGGCCTCGGTTCGGCCGAGACGAGCTTCGTCTTTGTTGCGATCGAGGCGTCCATGCTCGATGTCACGCCATCGTCAGCATGCCGGTCTGCTCGGCTTCCTGCTCGATCAGGCGCCAGATGTGCTGCTCGAGCTCGATGAACGCCGGCTGATGCTTGAGCGCCAGCGAGCGCTCCGGCGGTAAATCGACCGCGATGACCTCCTTGATGGCGGCGGGCCGCGCGGAGAACACGACGACGCGGTCGGCGAGAAACACCGCCTCGTTGATCTGGTGGGTGACGAACAACGCGGTGGTCTTGGCCCGCGCCAGAATCTTCGCGAGCTCCAGCTGCATGAATTCGCGGGTCTGCGCGTCGAGCGCCGCGAACGGCTCGTCGAGCAGCAGGAGCTGCGGCTCGACCGCGAGCGCGCGCGCGATATTGACGCGCTGGCGCATGCCGCCGGAAAGCTCGTGCGGATAGTGCTCGGCGAAGCCGCGGAGCCCGACCAGCTCGACCAGCGCGAGGCCCGTTCCCGACGCTCGGCCCTGGCGAGCCGGCCCTGCAGATCGAGGCCATAGGTGACGTTCTCGATGACGGTGCGCCAGGGGAACAAGCTGTCGTGCTGGAACACCATCGCGCGGTCGGGCCCCGGCCCGTCCACCATGCGGCCGTCGAGGAGGATCGCGCCGGAAGTCGCCGGGACGAGTCCGTCGACCACGTTAAGGAAGGTCGACTTGCCGCAGCCTGACGGACCGACGATGGAGACGAGCTCGCCCGCGGGCACCGCAAGATCGATGTCGCGCAGAACCGCCAGCGAACGCCCGGTACGTTCATTCAGGAGATCGAGCGAGACGCCGCGCACCTCCAGCTTCGCTCGGGGCGTCGCCTCCATCGCATGGCCCGTCAGTTGGACGGCTGAAGCTTCTTGAAGAATCCTGCACCCGCAAGCGCGTCGAGCGTGCTCATATCCACGAGCTGCTCCGGCTTCATCGTGGCGGCCTTGGGCTCCTTCTTGGCGATCTCCTTGAGCACCAGAGCGATACCGGCAAGCGAGGGCCTGAGATCGTCGGGATAGACCTTGACATAGGCCTCGTAGGCCGCCTTCGCATTCGCAGGGTCCTTCACGTCGAGGAACTTCTGCGACAGCGGGATCGCGACCGCCGGGTTGCTCTTGTACTCGTGCACCGCCGTCGCCATCGCCATCAGAAACGTCTTCACTGCCTCCGGCCGGCTCTTGAGAAAGCTGCGGCTAGTCACATAGGCCGTGTTCGGGTAGTCGCCCGCGATCTCGGTCACGTCGACCAGCACGTGAAAGCCGTGGCGCGAAAGCTCCGCGGTGTCGGGATATTGCTCCATAGTGCCGGCGATCTGGCCGCTCATGGCCGCCGCGATGCGCGTGGCAGCGCCCCCGAGTTGCAGGATCTTGACGTCGTCGCGCGAGAGCTTGAGCTGCGCAAGCGCGAAATCCGCGGCGGTGTCGGTCGACGACCCGTAGCGGCTGATCGCGATGCTCTGGCCCCTGAGCTCGTCGGCACGCGTGATCGAGGTCTTGACCACGAGCTGAAACGGCAACTTGTTGGAAATCCCGCCGATGATGACGATGTCGGCGCCCTGCACCGCCGCCGAAAGCGCCGGGGTATAGCCGTTCTGCGCGATATCGACGGAGCCGCCGACCACCGCTTGCGTGAGCATGGAGCCGCCGCCGATGAAGACAGGCGTGATATCGAGACCGAATTTCTTGAAGATGCCCTGCTTGTCCGCGTAGATCAGCGGCCCCGACGTCATGGAGAAGCCGTCGTAGGCCACCCGCAGCTTGATCGGGCTCGGCTGCGCCGCGACCGGGCCCGCAACAAGGATGCCGACGGCAAGCATCAGCAGGCTTCGTATTCTCATGGCGTTTCCCTTTCTGTGCGTCACGACAGCAACGCTCTCATCTTGTCTTGATTGATCTGCTTCATCAGCTGGTCGACTAGGCCGGCGAGCGGCATCGCCACTTTGGCGTGTTGCGCCAAATCGAGCGCCACGTCCATGTCCTTCTCGGCCCATTTACCAGTGCTTTTGCCCCAGCGCGAGAGTGACCAATTGGCGCCGCTGCCATGGCCGAGCGCCGCGATCAGGCGTGGAATGTCGGCGCCGAGCGCCTTTGCCAGGGTAAGCGCCTCGAAGTTCGCCGACATGCACGTCCACAGCAGCATGTTGTTGACGGTCTTCGCGATCTGACCCGTGCCGACGGGACCAAGATGGATTACCTGCGCGCTGAACGCCGCCAGCACCGGCTCGGCACGGGCCAGCCAGTTCTGCTCGCCGCCCACATAGCAGGTCGCGGTGCCGTTGTTGGCGGCCTCCTGTCCCAGCACTACGGGGCAGTCGAGCACGCCGATGCCGTACGCTGCGGCGGCTACCTCCATCCGTCGGCATGTCTCGGGGGTGCAGGAGCTCGCGATACAAATCACGCCGCCGCGGCCGAGCTGGTCGAGCAGGCCGGATTGGACGATGACTTCTTCCACTTGGCGGTCGCTCGCCACCATGACTACCACGACCTCGGCGTGGTCGCCGACCCGCGCGGCGGAGACACAGGACTTCACGCTGAGTTCGGCCGCCCGCCGCATGGCGTCGACGTCGATGTCGTAACCAGCGACGTCGAAGCCCTTCTTCACCATGTGTCGCGCCATCTGCACGCCCATGGCACCGAGGCCGATCACCCCGGCACGCTTCACCGCATTGCTCGAGTCATTCATATGAACCTCGGAGGAATTCATCGCTTCGTTCGCAGCTCGGCCCGCCGCGCTTGCGTCGCCGCATGATCGAGCACCCATGACCGCCCGTTGCGCTTGAGCACGACGCCATAGTCGCGCTCCGCCGCCTCGCGCGAGACGGCGCCCTCGCACACGTCGGCGAGCACATGCTCGGGATCGCGGGCGAGCGGATCGCCATAGCCGCCGCCGCCCGGGGTATCGAGGCGGAACACGTCGCCTGCCCGCAACGGATAATCCGCATAGCGGGTGGGGAGGCGCTTCCCCTCGCCGGTATCCGGGTTGATCCAGATCGCGCCGGGACGGCCGGTCGCACCGCCGGCGCAGCCGTTGGGCGGAATGACATGCTTCATGGAGCGGATCGAGAAGCGCGCATCGGCGAGATTGAGATATTCGCGACGGATGCCGAGGCCGCCGCGGAACTCGCCCGCCCCGCCGGAATCCGCGATCAGCTCGAAGCGGGTGAGGCGGGTGGGGAACTCGCTCTCGATGATCTCGATCGGCGCGATCTTGGCGTTGCTCTGATTGACGGTGATGCCCGAGGCTCCGTCTTTCCCCGCCCGCGCGCCGGCGCCGCCGGCGATGATCTCGTATTGCACGTATCCCTTGCCGGTATAGGTGCTGCGGCCGCCGAGAATGATGGAGCGGCTGCCGCTGCCGTCGGCGCGCACCTTGTCCGGCACGACCCGGCTCATAGCCTCGAAGATGGCGTCCACCAGCGCATGAATGGTGGGATTGTAGGTGTTGACCGGAGCGGGAAAGCGCGGATTGAGCACGCTGCCGTCGCGCGCCGTCATGCTGAAGGCGCGGGTGAGGCCGCTTGACACGTACATGCCCGGATCGATCAGGGAAATCAGCGCGTAGGCGCAGGCCGCCTGTACCAGGGGCGGGCGAATATTGGCGGGCCCCTTGGTCTGGTCGGCTGAACCGCTGAAATCGAAATGCAGCCTGTCGCCGGCTTTCTCGACCACGACGTGGATGCGCACGGGCTGTTCCAGGTCGATGCCATCGTCGTCGACGAACCGCTCGGCCTCGAAGCGGCCATCTGCCCACTCGGCCACCGCGGCGCGCACCTTCGCCTCCGACGTCTCCAACAGGCGATGGAAGATGGCGAGAGTTTTCTCCCGGCCGAATTTGCCGACCAGCTCCGTGAGCCGCTTCTCGCCCAGCCGATCGGCACCGAGCTGGCCGCGGATGTCGCCGAGCACGAGCTCCGGCGTGCGGCTATTGGCGGCGATGAGCCGCTCGATATCGCCGTTGGCGCGGTAGCCGCGCTGGTAGCGCACGGCCGGAAGATGCAGGCCTTCGTTGAAAATCTCCCGCGCTTGGCCGGAACAGCTGCCTGGAACCGGCCCCCCGATGTCGCTCTTGTGCGCGATCGAGCCACAAAAGCCGAACAGGGCGCCGGCGATGAAGACCGGCGTAATCACCGCGATGTCCGGCGCGTGCGGGCTGCCGCCGTGATAGGGGTGGTTGATGATGAAGCCGTCTCCTTCCGCGATGTCGTCGCGGAACGCATCGATGACGGCAGCGGTCGAGGCCGGAAACGCGCCGATGTGCAGCGGCAGCACCACGTGCTGCGCCACCACCTCGCCACTCGCATTCATAAGCGCGCAGGATGCATCCTGCGACTCCCGCACGATGGTGGAGAAGCCGGTACGAAACAGCGAATTCTGCATCTCCTGCACGATGCCGGAAAGACTGGCTTTCACCACTTCGAGCTCGATTGCGTCGACGGGCATGGTTCGGTTCCGCGATCTTTATCTCACGATCAGATTCTTCCATTCGTCCACGCGCGCGATCTGACCGGGACAGATCACGGTCGTGCAGTCGAGCTGGTCGAGGATCGCCGGGCCCGCCAGCTTCGAGCCGACGTCGAGCCGCTCGCGCTGATAGACCGGACAGTCGTGCTCCTTGCCGTCGAACCGCACGCGCCGCATTCCGCGCCGCGCGTCGGCGAGCGTGGCGCCGGCAGGCTCGAATTTCGGCATCGCGACCGGTGGCACCAGGCCGACGCCGCGCACGCGATAGGAGACGATCTCGACCGGCTCTTCCGGCGCCATGTGGCCGAACATGCTCCCGTGCTGTTGGTCGAAGGTGCCGCGCAATCGCTTCAGGTCGCCGGCCTCGAGCACGCCGGCGGGGCAAGGCACGGCGACCTCGTAGCCCTGGCCGGCATAGCGCATATCGAGCGCACGTTCGACGCGGATGCGATCGTGCGCGAAGCCGTCGCCGCGCAGCTCCTCGAGCGCCTGTGCCAGGAGCTGCTCGAACATGCGGTTGACCGCCTCGGGCGTGATTTCGCTCAAAGGGGAGAGCTGCGAGCGGATGTAGTCGTGCTTGACGTCGGATATCAACAGGCCGATGGCGGAAAACACGCCGGGATAAAGCGGCACGATCACCCCGGCCATGCCGAGGTCGCGCGCGATGCGGCCGGCATGCGCGGGACCGGCTCCGCCGAAAGCGAGCAGCATGAAGTCGCGCAGGTCGTGCCCGCGCATGGTGGAAATCGCCTTGATCGCCTCCTCCATTTTGACGTCGATGACGCGGACGATGCCTTCCGCCGCCGCCGCCACCGAAAGGTTCAGCGTACGCGCTACCTTGTCCTCGATCGCCGGGTGCGCCTTGGCCGCGTCGAGCCGCATCCGCCCACCCAAAAAATTATCCTCGCCGAGATAGCCCAGCACCAGGTTGCAGTCGGTGATAGTGGGGGTTTCGCCGCCGCGCCCGTAGCAGGCC
>JBAUOM010000759.1:0-7129 GCA_049579765.1 Xanthobacteraceae bacterium | reverse complement strand
GGGTGAGTTCGCCGCTCCAGTTCCCGTTGACGGTGGGTCCGGCGGCGGCGGCGCCCTTCTTTTTTCCTTTCGCGGCGTGCGCCGGCGCATCCGCGGGCGTGGGAGGACATTGCGCGGTCGCGGGCGCGACCGCGGCGACCATGACGAGAACCACTGCGGCGGTGCAATAGTAGAGGGCTCGGTTGCGGGATCCTTTGGGCATGCGTTGCTCCCCTGCAATACGCTCACACGGACGAGACCTTACCCTCAAATGCCGATGCGTGCTATGGATTTCGCGCCGGAGGCAAGCGGCAGGGCGGGCATGAAGGACATTCTGGAAAAGCTTGAAGAGCGCCGCGTTCGGGCGCGCGCCGGGGGCGGCGAGGCGCGCATCGAGGCCCAGCACGGGCGCGGCAAATTGACCGCTCGCGAGCGCCTCGAGCTGTTGATGGACAAGGGCTCGTTCGAGGAGTTCGACATGTTCGTCGAGCACCGCTCGGCCGAGTTCGGCATGGAGAGGAGCCGCATTCCCGGCGACGGGGTGGTCACCGGCTGGGGCACGGTCAACGGCCGCACCGTGTTCGCCTTCGCCAAGGATTTCACGGTGTTCGGCGGCTCGCTGTCGGAGGCGCACGCCCAGAAGATCGTCAAGATCCAGGATCTCGCGATGAAGGCGCGGGCGCCGATCGTTGGCCTGTTCGACGCCGGCGGCGCGCGCATCCAGGAAGGCGTGGCGGCGCTCGGCGGCTACGGCGAGGTGTTCAAGCGCAACGTCATCGCCTCCGGCGTGATCCCGCAGATTTCCGTCATCATGGGGCCGTGCGCCGGCGGTGACGTGTATTCGCCGGCCATGACCGACTTCGTCTTCATGGTGCGCGACACCAGCTACATGTTCGTCACCGGTCCCGACGTGGTGAAGACGGTGACCAACGAAGTTGTGACGGCGGAGGAGCTCGGCGGCGCCAGCGTGCACACGACCAAATCCGGCATCGCCGACGGCTCCTACGACAACGATGTCGAATGCCTGCTGCAGATGCGCCGGCTCATCGATTTTCTTCCCGCCAACAGCGCAGCCGGCGTGCCGGAATGGCCGTCCTACGACGACGTCGAGCGCGCGGAGAAGTCGCTCGATACGCTGGTCCCCGACAATCCCAACAAGCCGTACGACGTCAAGGAGCTGATCCTCAAGGTCGCCGACGAAGGCGACTTCTTCGAGCTGCAAGAGGCGTTCGCGCGCAACATCGTCACCGGCTTGGGCCGCATCGCCGGGCGCAGCGTGGGCTTCGTCGCCAACCAGCCCATGGTGCTGGCCGGCGTGCTCGACATCGATGCCTCGCGCAAGGCCGCCCGCTTCGTGCGTTTCTGCGACGCCTTCGGCGTTCCCATCGTCACCTTCGTCGACGTGCCTGGCTTCCTGCCCGGCACCAACCAGGAATACGGCGCGCTGATCAAGCATGGGGCGAAGCTCCTGTTCGCCTACTCGCAGGCCACCGTGCCGCTCGTCACCGTGATCACGCGCAAGGCGTTCGGCGGCGCCTATGACGTGATGGCCTCCAAGCATATCGGCGGCGACGTCAATTATGCCTGGCCGACCGCGCAGATCGCCGTCATGGGAGCCAAGGGCGCGGTGGAGATCATCTTCCGCGCCGATATCGGCGATGCGAGCAAGATCGCCGCCCGCACCAAGGAATACGATGACCGCTTCCTGTCGCCCTTTGCCGCCGCCGAGCGCGGCTATATCGACGACGTGATCATGCCGCACGCGACGCGCGCCCGCGTCGCCCGTGCGCTCGCCATGCTGCGGGAGAAGCGCCTCGAGCTGCCCGCGCGCAAGCACGACAATCTGCCGCTCTGACGGGCAAGGGTTCATGGCAGCGCCGCTGGTCGTCATTACCGGTGCGAGCCACGGCATCGGGCGGGCGCTGGCGCTCGCCTTCGCGCGCGAGGGGCATGCGCTGCTGTTGCTGGCGCGGCGGGCTGCGACGGTCGAAGAACTGCGCGATGTGCCGCATCACTTTGCCGAGGTGGACGTTGCCGACTTCCCGCGCCTCGAGGCTGCGGTCGAGGCCGCGCAGGCCGCGTTCGGCCCCGTCGATTGTCTCGTCAACAATGCCGGCTTTTTCCGCGTCGGAGGGATAAGCGAGCGCACGGCGGCCGATCTCGATCGAGACATCGACGTCCTGCTCAAGGGCGTGGTCCACGGCATCCGCGCGGTGCTGCCCGGGATGAACGCGCGCAAGCGCGGCACCATCGTCAATATCAGCTCGATAGGGGATCGGCGGCCGGGTCCGCTCGCCGCCACCTACCACGCCTCGAAGGCTGCCGTCCGCTCGCTCTCGGAATCGCTCCAACAGGCGGAGGCCAAGAGCAACGTGCGCGTCATCAATATCGCGCCCGGCTTCGTCAAGACGAATATCCACGCCGGCATGGGCATGTCGTTCGAGGAATATTCGCGTCAGCTCGGAAGCCCGGAATTCATCGCGCCCGAGCGGATCGCCGAGATCGTGCTGTTCTGCTACAAGCAGCCGCAGGCGATCTGCATCCGCGATCTCGTCGTGATGCCGACGACGTCGGCCTATTGATATGGACGGCCCGACCTGACCGTCTGCCGGAACCTCGCATGAGCGTCCCGCGAAACGAACACGTAGGCGTGCTCGCCGCGCTCGCGTCGAGCGCCATCGGCGGAATTGCGGGAGGCACCACCCGCTTCGCCATCGGCGCAAGCGACCCGGTCACGCTCGGCGTGTTCCGGTTCGGTGTGGGCTTTCTCCTGCTGCTGCCGATTGCGCTCGCGCTTCGGATCAAATGGCCGCGGAAGCAGGACTGGCTCGGCGTCGCCGCTCTTGGCGTGATGTATTTCGCGGTTTTCATCGTGCTGTTCAATCTGGCATTCCGCTACACGACGGCGGCGAGGGGCTCGCTGGCGCTGTCGACGCTTCCGCTGATGACCATGCTCGTCGCCGCGTTGTGCGGCGCCGAGCGGCTCGACGCGAGGAAGAGCATGGGCGTATTCGTCGCCATCGGGGGCGTAGCGGCCGCGCTCCTGAGTGGCCTGGCCGACGCACCTCCCGCGGTTTGGCGTGGCGACATGCTCATGGTCGCAGCAACACTGGTGATGGCGCTCTATAACGTGTGGTCGCGACCCTTCATCGTCCGCTCGAGTCCGCTGGCCTATGTGACGGCCGGGATGGGGATCGGATCGGGATGTCTGGTGGCCATCGCCGCATTGAGCGGCGGCTACGCGGCGGTTGCGGACTTCGATAGTCCGCAGTGGCTGGCGGTGCTGTATCTCGGCGCTTTTGGCGGTGCAGCCGCGTTTTTCCTGTGGGTATTCGCACTGGAGCGCACCACGCCGACGCGAACCGCGATCACCATGACCATAAATCCGGTGTTCGCGTCGGCCGTCGGCGCGCTCACATTGGGCGAGCCCATCGGAATCAACCTGATCGTCGGCCTCGTCGGGGTCTTCGCTGGAATTTGGATCGCGACAAGCGAGCCTCGGCGCGGGAAGCGTGGTAATGTTCCGGCATAGCCGGCGGCGCCCGCCTCGCTCGTCCGGCGTCGAGGGAGGGCCTCATGGACCGCGTCCTTCGCCCATTTGCGATCCTCGTTGCGCTGCTGACTGCTTCGCTCCCGGTGCCGGCGCAGGACCGCCCGCCGTGGCCTGCCGGCGACGAGATCGGCATGGCCAATACGCTCGGCCCCGCCACCTGGCAGCGCTGCGCCACCTATCTCGCCGATCCCAATGCGAAGGCCTACGAACTGTCCTACCTGCGCTCCAACACCATGCCGCAGTCGCCGTTCGCGGTGCCGCTGCGCGAGAACGCCAAGCCGACGGTGGGCATTCCTGGCACCCGGCACGCCTTCAACACCGACGAGGTCGCGAGCGGCGATCCCAATCAGCAGGGAACGCAGATGGACGCGCTCGGGCACTTCGCCGTGCTGCCGCAGCCCTGGGAAGGCAAGGGCGAGTTCCCGTCCGCCGGCGCGACCTATTACGGCGGCTACAAGCAAGACGACGTGAAACCCACGCCGGATTCGCCGCTCAAGAAGCTCGGCATCGACAAGGTGCCGCCCATCATCACCAGCGCCGTGCTGCTCGACGCCAAGACGCATCTCGGCCAGGGCAAGCCGATGCAGCCGGGGCAGCGCGTTACGGCGCGCGACATCGAGGCGATGCTCGCGGCGCAGGGGCTGGCGGGGCGCGGTCTCGTTGCCGGCGACGTGCTCTTGATCTACACCGGCTGGGGTGACAATTGGAAAGACCCCGACAGCGAGAAGTTCTACTACACCAAGGGCCCGGGCCTGGCCTACGACGCGGCGCAATTGATCGAGCGCAGCGCCGTCGTGCTGGTGGCGCTCGATAACCCCTTCACCGATCCCGTGGCCGAGGGCTTCCTCGAGGGCAAGGCACCGCCGCCCGAGGGGGCGCCGCCCGGCCTGCCGTTCGCCATCCATCATCACAATCTGACCCAGGCGGGCATCCACAATATCCAGAACGCGAACCTGGGCGCCCTGGCCCGGGACAAGGTCTGGCTGTCCTGCACCATGATCCTGCCGTTGCGCACGCAGGGCGCGGCCGGATCGCCGGTGCGGCCCGTCGCCGTCGGCGCGCCGGCTCGGCCATGATATTACGGCCTTGAAGCCGCGCCGATCGGCGCTATCTTGCCGGCGTCGATTCAAGGGAGGGGAGGGCCCGGCATGGCCAAGCATCCGATCGTCACCAAGCTCCTGTGCGTCGCTTTGGTCGCCAGCATCATGCTGCCGCTCGGGCGGGTGATCTTCCCGTTCGTGGAACCGGCCTTGAGCGGCCTGGAGTTCGATACCATCCAGGCCGTCGTCAGCGCGACGGTCGGTTTCGTGCTGCACGCGGCGATGTTCGGCTGAGGTCGCCGCGGGCGAAGGTGGGATTGACGTGCACGTCGTCATTTTCACCGCCATCGGTCTCATGGTGCTCGCCGGCTTCGTTCTCGCCGCGCGCTTGTTCAGTCGGCAGGGGCATCGGGTCGACGGTACGAGCCCGTTCATCTGGGTGTGGCTGATCGCGGCCGTCGCCAACGGCGCGGTCGGCGTCCTGCAAGCCGGCATCCCCCTCATCAACGAGATCGGCGCATTCATCCCGATTTTCGGCGTCCCCGCGGCGATGGCGTGGTACCTTTCGCGCCGGCCGCAGTCACGGTGAAGCGCGAGCTTCATCGACCTCGCGATTGTCGGGATCGGCATGCGCTTCCTCGATCGTTTCAAGCAAGGCGAGATGCGCCTGACCCGCGTCGAGGCCTTCAGCGACGGCGTATTCGCCATCGTCGTGACGCTGCTGGTGTTGGAGCTGAAGGTCCCGACGCTCAACGATCACGCCAGCGTCGGCGAGCTCGCTCATCAACTGGTCGAGCTGCTGCCCAAATTCCTGAGCTGGCTGATCAGCTTCATCATCGTCTGCAAGTTCTGGCTTAATCACAATCACCTGTTGGGGCTGGCCCGCCATGCGGATTACGCCATGGTATGGCTCAATTCGATCTTCCTGATGGGCCAGTCGTTCATCCCGTTTCCGACCGCGCTGATGGGCGAGTACCCGGACAACCGGCTCGCCGTGAGCTTCTTCGGCTGCGTGTTCGCGCTGAATACGCTGCTCTTCATCGCGCTCAACGTCTATATCATGCGTAACCTGATCAAGCCTGAGCTCGCGTCCCTGCGCGATCCGCACGGCATGCGCAAGGCCATGATCGGCCCGGCGTCCTATCTCGCCGGCGCCGCCACCGCTTGGTTCAGCGTGCACGCCGCCTTCGCGATCTACGCGCTGACTCCGCTGTTCTACATCACGCCGCCGCGTTTCCACGGGCCGGCCGCGCCGGGGCTGCGGCACGGCGCCGAGTGACGGAGCGGGGCGTTGCGCGTGGAGTCGCGTTGAGGCCGCCGACCGCGCAAACGCCGTGGACTGAAATCAGTGCACGCCGAGGCCTTGCCGGGACTGCTCGAACTCGCCGCCGCTGCGCGCCGAATGCTCGGCGAGCTGCAGCCACGACTGCGCCAAGTTGAGCCAGAACGGCCTGTCCTGGAGATTGTGGACCGTTTGCGCCATGCGCAGGCAGCTTTCCGCATTGCTGCGGTATTCGTCGCTGGCACTCATGTCTGACGCTCCCCGATACTGCGGATCGGGGAATGCCAGCACCGAACCTGGGCAAACTCGTGGCCCTGGCTCCTACCGCCGCGGCGGCGCGGCGGTAGCATCATAGTCCCGGTCCGCGCGACGGTTTTCCGCTCCCGACGCCGCGGCTTGCCCATCGCCGCCGCGATTGCCAAGGCGGCTTGAAACGCTATCTTCCGTCATCATGCCCGCCGCAATGCCCCCGCCGACCCGGGACCTCGTGGTCGTCCACAGCTCCGATCTGCACATCGATCACGACTACACCGCCCGCCTGCATGGCGGGGACGGCACGGCGGGCCTCGCCGGCGTCCTGCTCGCGGCACGTCGCGCCGGCGCCGACGTGGTGGTGCTCGCCGGCGACACCTTCGATTGCCACCGCCTGCCCGCTTATCTGCTTGACCGCGCCGCCGCAGTCGTTGCGGCCGCGGCTTTGCCGGTCGTGCTGTTGCCGGGCAACCACGACCCCGCCGTGGCCGACGCGGTCTATCACCACCCCGCGCTGGCCGCGGTCGGAAATCTTCACGTCCTCGGCGTCACCCATGACGACGCCGTCGCTTTCCCCGCGCTCGATCTGGAGATCTGGGGCCGTCCCCACCGCGACTACGGCGACATGATCCCGTTCGAACGCACCCGCCCGCGCTCGACCCGCTGGCAGATAGCGCTGGGGCACGGACACTACGTGCCGGTCCCGGATCGAACCGTCCAATTGCGCCCGTCCTGGCTCATCGGCGACGACGAGCTCGCCGCCACCGGCGCCGATTACATCGCGTTCGGGCACTGGAACCGGGCGGCGAAGGTCGGCGCGGTCGCCGCCTACTATTCCGGCTCGCCGGAATATGCCGGCACCGTCAACGTGGTGCGGCTTGCCGCAGGCGGCGGCGTGGCGGTCGCACGCGCCGACCTCGACATTGCCCGCGAGCCGTCCGCCGTCGACTAGCGCGCGGCCGATCGGCATCATGGTTGGCGCCCGGGGCGAGCGGCGCGCACCGCGCTGATGCAGCGCGCGCA
>JBAUOM010000758.1:0-13280 GCA_049579765.1 Xanthobacteraceae bacterium | reverse complement strand
CCTTCGGGTCGTAAGTTCGCAGCCGGCAATAGCCGGCTGCGGCGGGTGATCGCACGGTGGTCATCTCGGGCGGCTCACTGCCGGAATTGTACGTCGACATGGAGAACCCCGTTATGTGATACGAACCCGGCGCGAGCGTGATCGCGCCGGTTTTGAAGTCGCACCGGATACTGTTGCCCCGTTGCGAGTCGATGTCGGTAAACACACGGGTGTTGAAGCACGGACTCATCGCCTTGTTGTCGGGCGAGAACTCGCTGAATACGGCATACTCCTGTCCCTGCATGGTCATCTACCTTTCCGTGCAACAAGAACGCCGAGGACAAAGGCCGGCCGCAGCCCGGCCGCGTCCGCGCCTGTCCGTCTTTTCGCCCCGCCACAGCTTCCCGTCTTGCTTGTAGGGTCGCGGCTGAGCACGCGGCATTGGAGAATGATCACGCCGCGGGCGTCTGGCGATCGGCCCTCGTTGCCGACCCACTCCCGATGTTGCAGCATGGTCGCACGAGCGCGCGAGGAGAAGCCTGAGATGGCCGCTACCGGCGTCGAGGAATACGACTATGTCGTCGTCGGCGGCGGCGCTGCAGGCTGCCCGCTGGCGGCACGGCTCTCTGAGCGCAATTCCGTCCGCGTACTGCTGATCGAGGCCGGCACCGACTATCCGCCGGGGCAGGAGCCGCCGGAAATTCTCGACATCTTCGCCGCGACCGCCTACGCGGATCCGCGTTTCGTGTGGAATGGGGTAAAGGCTGCGTTCGGGCCGAGGCCGGGCAACGAACCCGATCGACGACGCCGGGTGCGCTATCCGGCGGGCCGGGTCATCGGTGGCGGCTCCTCCATCAATGGCATGGCGGCCAATCGCGGCCTGCCCTCCGACTATGACGCCTGGGCAGCGTCCGGCGCCACCGGCTGGGATTGGGAGGGCGTGCTGCCGTACTTCAAGAAGCTCGAAACCGACAGCGACTTCGACGGCCCGCTGCACGGCGGCGACGGCCCGATCCGCTTGCAGCGTTACGCGCCCGAGCGCTGGCCGGGCTTCACCCGCGGCGTGATGAAAGCGATCGAACACGAGGGCTGGTCCAACATCGCCGACCAGAACGCGCGCTTCGACGATGGTTTCTTTCCTGTCGCCTATAGCCACACCGACTCCGTGCGGATGGGTGCAGCCTGGCGATATCTGAACGGCGAGGTGCGGCGCCGGCCCAATCTCACGGTGATGGGCGAAAGCCAGGTGGACAGGCTCGTATTCGACGGCAGCCGCTGCACGGGCGTCCGCGTGCGCGGACAGCGAGGCGAGCGCGAGATCAGGGCACGCGAGGTCATCGTTTCCGCCGGTGCGATCCATTCGCCGGTGCTGCTCATGCGCAGCGGCATCGGCCCAGCACACGAGCTGCGCGCTCAAGGCATCAAGGTCGTGGCGGACCGCCGCGGGGTCGGCAAGCACCTGATGGAGCACCCGGGCGTCAATTTCGGCTGCTTTCTGAGGCATTCCGCGCGTCTGCCTCCCGACCTCCGGCGCCAGATGTTCGCCGGGCTGCGCTGGTCGTCCGGCCTCGAAGGCTGCCCGCCCGGCGACATGTACGTGATCCCGACCAACAAGGCGCAATGGCATGCCATCGGTCATCGCCTCGGCATCATCATGATGTGGGTGAACCGCTCGTTTTCGACGGGCGAGATCAGGCTGTCATCGGCGGCCGCCGACGCACCGCCCGACATCGACTTCAACATGTGCTCGGATGAGCGGGACATGGTTCGCATCGTGAAAGGTGTCAAGCTGCTTGCGAAGCTCAGAGTCCATCCGGCCGTGCAGGACACCGTCGAGGACGTTTTCCCGGTCAGCTTCTCGAATTATGCGCATAAGCTCGCGATGTACAGCCGCTGGAATGCGGTGCAGACGTGGGTCGGCGCGCAAGCAATGGACGCGTCCGCCATCGTGCGGCGCGCGATGATCCGCGCGATGATCGCGGACGCGCCCTCGGTCGACGACCTCGTCAATGACGAGGACGCATGCCGGTCCTGGATACACTCCGCCGTGCTCGGTCACTGGCACGCGTCCTGTACCTGTCGCATGGGCCGCGAAGACGATCCACTTGCCGTCACCGACGCGTCGGCTCGCGTGCTGGGCGTCCAAGGTTTGCGCGTGGCCGACGCCTCGATCATGCCCAGCGTCCCGTGCGCCAACACCAACTTGCCAACCATCATGATCGGCGAGAAGGTGGCGGCAATTATCTTGAACGAACAGTAAATTTCCCGGGAGGAATTCATGAGGTCACCTGAGCCTGTCGTGCAACGGCGCCTTCGGTCGGGGATGGTCGCCCTGGTCAGTGCAGCGGTGCTGTTGCATTCCGCCGCGGCGCTTGCCCAGACAGCCGCCGCGACCGACTATCCAAAGCAAACGGTCAGGTTGATCGTCGGCCTCTCCCCCGGCGGTTCCAACGACATCATCGCGCGCATCGTCGCGCAGAAGCTCACCGACCGCCTGGGCCAGCCGTTCATCGTGGAGAACAAGCCGGGCGCGGGCGGCACGATCGCCGCCGAGATGGTCGCCCGCGCCGCGCCCGACGGCCACACGCTGCTCGTCGCGCCGTCCGGCTCGATGGTGATCAATCCGGCGGTGTATTCGAAGCTGCCTTACGATCCGCTGAAGAGCTTCGAGCTGATCTCGAACATGGCGCTCTACCATCTCGTTCTGTCGGTCAGCGCGTCGCTCCCGATCAAGTCGGTCAAGGAGCTTGTCGAGTGGAGCAAGGCCAACCCGGACAAGGCCAATTACGCCAGCACATCCGCGATCTTCCAGCTCACCACGGAGTTGTTCAAGCAAAAGACCGGCTCGAACTTCCAGCACATTCCGTTCAAGAGCGGCGCCGAGCTCGTCACCGCCGTTCTGACGGGACAGGCGACGATGACATTCGCCGATGCCGGGCCGGCGATGCCCCAGTTCAAGGCCGGAGCGCTCCGGCCGCTGGCCTCCACGGGCGCGACGCGCCTGCCCGAGCTTCCCGACGTTCCGACGCTCGCCGAGGTCGGAATCGAGGGCGTGGTGGTGGAAGGCTTCATCGGTCTCGCTGCGCCCAAGGGCACGCCGGCGCCCATCGTGAAGAAGCTCGAGGCCGAGATCATGGCGATCGCCAAGCTGCCCGACGTGCAGGAGCGCATCAAGCAGCTCGGCCTCATCCCCGACGGCAGCACCGCGGCCGCCTTCCGCGACCGGATCAGCCGCGACATCCCGAAATACACGGCCGTCGCGAAGGCCGCAGGCATCAAGTTCGATTGAGGCGCTGACGTTTCCGAGCCTCGGTGACGGCAACCCGCGCGTCGCGCCTTCCGGATGATCGCAACTATCTGCCTCTTCCGTGGACCTGCCCTTCGGCATTACTCCCTCCGAATCGGGAGGGCCGGCGGGACCACAAGCGCGCCGCTAGGCGACGATGCTGCAAATGTGGGCCGCATGTTCGAGGAAACGCGCTTCGTATTCCCCCTCCAAATCTTGTGTCTGATGTGACGAGGCGGGCATGCCCGGCCATTAACCGCGCGGCAACCATAACCGTGCCACCCTCGCGCCCGCCGGGTGACCCGCCGCACATTTGCCATCGTCACCTTGAGCCAACGAGGGAGCCCCCTCCGGGTGGTGACTAGCGGATGTCCATCTTCGCCCATGCCCGCGCCGTAGCCACCAGCAAGCCCATCACGAAATGTGCTAATTGCCATCATCACGAAGCGACAATCGCCGATCTTCAAGCGTGGGTCGAAGACCTGCGTCAGTCTCGCGACCGCTGGCGCGACTTAGCCCTCGACGCCGAGCGCGCCGCCGCCGACACTACCTTCGCCAGAACGCAGGAAAGGCCGGTTCATGCCCGCGTCGGCGATGCGTGCGCGCATGGAATCCGCTGAGGTGAGAGCCAAGCTGCTCAGCGGCAGCAAAGACCTGACTTGAAGGCGCGGGGCGTCTCCCGCCATCTAGGGGCGGGCCGCCAAATTCGTTTTTCGCGCCATAGGATGCCTGACCAGCGCCCAGACGAGAAAGGGCATGCCGACAGCGAGTGGCGCCAGCCAGTACGTGAAGTGGGGCAGGTCTTTCCAAACTGGCAACTGCTTCCCGTTGTCCACGTAAAACGCGATCAGCATCAGAATGTATGAGAGCCCCATTCCGGCGATATGTAGCCGAACCCAATATGACCAGCGATGCCGGAGCGCCCTGCGGCCAAACCACGCCGACGTGAATGACAGGGCCCCCAGCACGAACAGATGGGAGTTTTCAGCCCAGCGCATGACGGACAGGGACGTGGCCGAGGCAAAGAGTCCCAGCAGGCACCAGTAGTAGATCCTGCCGGCCACCGGATGACGGCCCGTTCGTTTCTCGGACAGCATCGCTACGGCGCCAGCGACCACGCATGCAAGCCCGAGCGGGATGTGCACGCCCACGATCATCCCAATGAAGACGGGATCGGTAGAGGGGATCTCGATCCCAAAAACGATTGTCGCGTTGCTTGCCATATCAGCGTTGCGTCCGGCCCCTTTGGCCCAAGTTCTGCGCCGGGGAACATCGACAGTCGATCACATCGTACCGCCGTCATCTTTCGATTTGTCGAATTCCCGACGAGCTGCAGCCAGTTGGGGCCTCGTTCTCCAACGTGCGGCTGATGTGAAGTGGTGCTGATAAATATAAACACGCTCAGCGTTTGCATCTATTATGAAAAACCGCTGGGCCTGGTCCACCCTCAGCCCAGGTGCGGGTCGCGCCGTCCCACCCACCCCGGCGAGAGATAGAACAGGAATCGACTTTTCTATTTATTGGGTGGGCGTCGGGTATGTATCTTGCCCCGGCAGGTTTGTTTTCCTGTCGCTTCGACGCCTGTCGTCTCGCCAACCGCGCCGGCGACCGCACGCATGAGAGTGGGGTGCACTCTCGGCAGCATTGCACGCGGCCGGCTCAAGCTCCCTCGAACTGGAGAATGTAGAGCCCGGCATTGGGGTCGGTGAGATACATCAGCGCGTTGCGATCGACGTAGCAGTCGCAGGATTGGATCACCCGGGGCCGGTTCGGCCGCGGATCCATCATGCGCGTCGGATCGGACGGCACGTAGTAGCCGACCTCGCGTGGCTGGAACGGGTTCTCGATGTCGTAGGCGCGCACGCCGGCGTTGTAATAGGTGGCGAAGATCAGCCGCGAGCTTTGGAACGCGCCCGGCCGGTTTTCGTGCAGATTGTGCGGGCCGAAGCTGCCGCCCTTGGCGCAATAATCCGCCTCGGCGGGCTGCGGGAAGGTCGCGATGCTGACCGGATTGCTCGGCTCGCGTACGTCGAACATCCAGATGTAGCGCAGCCCCTCGCTGCAATTGGGCGAGGTCGGCTCCTCGCCGAGCACCAGCAGATCGCGGTCCGGCAGCGGCAACGGCGAATGCGTGCCGCCGCCGAAGGGCGGATCCATGTTGCGGTAGGCCAGCATCTTGGGCTTGGGCGGATCGGACACGTCGAGCACCGAAAGGCCGCCATCGCGCCAGGCCGCGTAGGCGACATTGCTGGCGACGAGCGCATGGTGGAGCGCGTAGCGCTTGCCGGCGCGCCAAGTCGGCGTCTCGCCGCCGGCGCGCCACATGCCCGGCAGCCAGAAGCGGCCGGCGACCTCGGGCTTCTCCGGATTGCTCATGTCGATCACCGCCAGGATATGGTCGGTGAAATCGGCGAAGTGGATCGAGGCATAGGCGTAGCGGCCGCCCGTGTACCAGATACGGTGCGGTCCGAGGCCGTCGACCGGCATGAAGCCGATCTCGGCCGGCTTCTCGGGCCGGGAGATGTCGTAGACGCGGATGCCGGCGGTAAACCGGCTCTGGTCCTTGAGCCTGTCCGCCGGCGAGCCGCCGAAATAGGCTTTCTCGTTCTGGAATTCCTGCATGGTCCAGACGCTCGGCGCGTTGACCGCCAGCAAGAGATCGTCGTGGGTCTGGAGGTGAAAGGCGCGCGTGCCGGCCGGGCACGCGATGAAATCGAGGACCTTCGGGCGCGCCGGGTCGCGCACGTCCACGGTCGTGATGCCGTTGCTGAAGCCGTGGCCGATATAGGCGTAGCCGCGATGCACCATGATCTGGACACCGTCGCCGCGACCCCCGAGCTCGGAATGGCCGACGAACTTGATATTGCGGGATGCAACGGCATTCATGTCACTCTTCCCATCCTTCGAACGACGCTATAGCGGGATGACTTTTCCTCGAATCGTCATCCCGCCTCAGTGTGGCGGTTCAGAAGTCCGGCATCATTCTCACGGCCAGTCCGAGATTCGGACTTCTGAACCAAAGCCACACTAGATCAATAAGTTGCTAGTGTCCTTCGATTCCGAAGTTCGCAAACGAGGGTGCCGCACAATGATGCGAACTTCGGAATCGGGACACTAGCTTTTTGGTGGAGCATGGTCTTTTCCGAAAACCGGCATCCACTTTTCGGGATCATGTTCTACGCCGCCTGCGTCGGCTCCAGCCCGCCGCCCAGGAACAGCTGTCCGATGCGCGGATCGGCGAGTATCTTCTCCGCACGATCCTGCATGCGGGTGCGGCCGAGCTCGAGCACGATCCCGAAATCCGATTGCTCGAGCGCTCGCTTGGCGTTCTGCTCGATCATCAGCACGCTGACGCCGCGCGCGCGCATGTCTCGAATTAGCCCGAACAGTTCCTCTACCAGGATCGGCGACAATCCGATCGACGGCTCGTCGATCAGCATCAAGCGGGGTTCCAGCATCAGGCCACGGGCGATTTCCAGCATCTTCTGCTCGCCGCCCGAGAGCGTCGAGGCCTGCTGACGGGCTTTGCGGCGCAACACCGGGAAGCGGTCCATTGCCGCTCCCAGGCGCGCCTCAAGGTCGAAGCCCTTCGGCGCCGCGACGCCTCCGAGCTCAAGATTGTGCAGCACCGACAGCTCGGGAAAGATGTTGCGCCCCTGCGGAACGTAACAGAGGCCGGCGGCGATCAGACGGCGCGGCGTGTGGTTGGTGATCTCGCCGCCGTCGTAAAAAACCCGGCCGGCGCGCACCGGCAGCATCCCGAACAGAGCCTTGAAGGCCGTCGACTTCCCCGAGCCGTTCGGACCGATGACCGTCGTGATCGCGCCACGCCGGACGCCGAAGGAAAGCCCATGCAGAATCGTCTCCCTGCCGTAGCCGGCGACGACGCCCTCCAACCGCAGGATGTCGTCAGTGGCCAAGATAAGCCTCGATCACCTTCGGATCGCGGCGGATCTCCGCCGGCGCGCCCCGCGCGATGATGCGGCCCTCGGCGAGCACGAGGATGCGATTGCACAGCGCCATGACGAATTCCATATTGTGCTCGATGACGACGAAGGTCGAGCCCCGCTCGACGTTGATCGCCTTCAGCCGGTCGCGCAAGCCGGCGAGCATCGTCAAATTGACGCCGCCGGCCGGCTCATCGAGCAGGGCGAGGCGGGGCCCCGCCATGAACGCCATTGCGGCATCCAGCAGCTTCTGTTGGCCGTAGCTCAAGCTGCCCGCCTGCTCGTCGGCGAGGTGGTCGAGCCTGAAAAACTCGAGCATCCGGTCCGCCGACGGCGAAAGCCCGGCATCGGGCCGGCCGATCAGGCGCGAGAACATGGTGCCCCTGTGCTCCTGACCCGCCAGGACCAGGTTCTCGCGCACGCTCAATTGCGGGAAGATCTGAAGAAGCTGAAACGTGCGGCTCACTCCCAGCCGATTGAGGTCGCAGGCGCGCAGGCCCGTCACCGACCGGCCGTCGAGATGCACGTCGCCCGCGCTCGGCCGCAACTGTCCGAGGATGCAGTTGAACAGCGTCGACTTGCCGCTGCCGTTCGGACCGATGATGCCGAGAATCTCGCCTTCATGGACCTCGAAGGACACCCCGTCGACCGCGACGATACCGCCGAAGTTCTTCTTCAGGTCGCGCACCGCGAGCACCGGGTTCATCGCGCGGCCTCGCTCCGTACCGCTGCATCCGGCTGCGCGACGGGCGTCTCCGCCGCCTTGGCGGCCGGCCTGGTCAGGCGATCGGCAAGCCCGAGCAGGCCCGAGGGACACAACGCCATCAGCACCATCACCAGCACCGCGTAGCCCATCAGATAGAAACCCTCGGTGAAGCGCAGCCATTCGGGCAGCAGGACCGCCACCAGCGCGCCGAGGAAGGGGCCGAAGAAGTACCCGGAGCCGCCGACGACGACCATCAGCAGCAGATTGAGCGACAGCATCAGCGCAAACGGCGTCGGATCGACGAATTGCACGAGCGGCGCGTAGAGCGCACCGGAAATGCCGCCCAGGCCGGCACCGAGCGCGAACGCGATCAGCGTGTAGCGGCGCGTGTCGACGCCGAGCGACAGCGCCCGGATCGGATTCTCGCGCAAGGCCACGAAGGCGCGGCCCCAGGGCGAGCGTAGAAGCCACCAGGTGGCGAGCGACACCAGCGCCAGATGCGCGAGGCAGAAATAGTAGAACTCCCGGGGACCGTTCATCGACCAGCCGGCGAAGTGCGGGCGCGGGACATTGCTGATCCCGTAGATGCCGCCCGTGAGCCATTCCTCGTTGCGGAAGATGAGATAGATCAGCGTGTTGAAGGCGAGCGTGACGAAGGCGAGGTAATGGTGCTGCACGCGTAGCGCAGGATAGCCGAGCAGCCAGCCGATCGCGAAGCACGACCCGGCGCCGAGGAGATAGGTGGACCAGAACGGCCAGCCCCTCGTGGTCAAACAGGCGGTGACATAGGCCCCGATCCCGACGAAGGCCGCCTGCGCCAGCGAGATCTGCCCGGCATAGCCGAGCGTCAGGTTGAGGCCGATGGCGGCGATGGTCATCACCGCCCACATGCTGAGAATGAAGATGCCGTAAGGCTTGAAGGCGAACGGCGCCGCCAGGAGGAACGCGGCGAAGAGCGCGAGCACGATCGCCACCAGCGGGCGCCGGCCCCGCCTCATACCGTGCGCTCCTCGATCCGGCCGAGCAGGCCCTGCGGGCGGAACAGAATGACCACGATCAGGATCAGCAGCGGTATCGCCATTCGGTATTGCGAGGACAGGTAGGCGGCGGCGAAATTGTCGATTACGCCCAGCAGCAGGCCGCCGACGATCGCACCGCGGACCTGGTTGAAGCCGCCGACGATCGCCGCGATGAAGGCGTAGAGGCCGAGCCACTCGCCGTTCGTGAACTTGGCGAGGTAGATCGGGGTGATCAGGATCGAGGCGAGCGTGACTAGCGCAGCGTTGATCAGGAAGGTGTAGAGGATCATGCGCTCGACCGGTATGCCGAGCAGGCGGGCGACGGTCGGATTCTGCGCGCTCGCCTGCATGCAACGTCCGGTCCGCGTGGCGTTGAGAAAGAGCTGCAGCGCGACGACCGCAGCGATGCTGATCGCGAGCACGACTAGGCTCTGCATCGCAAAGGAAACCCCGAACAGGGTCACGTCCGCTGCGGCGACCACGGGCGGGAACGGTTGCGCGTCGGCTCCGTAGAATTCACGCACCGCTTCCTTGAAGAAGATCGCCAGCCCGATGGTCGCGATCACGAGCGGCAGCACCCCGTGCCGGATCATCGGATCGACCATGAGCCGCTTGAACAGGAGCCCGAGCACGATCACGGACACGATGGCGCCGAGCGCGACCGCCGGCCAGAACGACAAGCCGAAATAGCTCATGCCGATCAGCACGAAGAAGGCCGGCAGCATGACGAATTCGCCCTGCGCGAAGTTGATCGTCTGCGACGTCTGCCAGAGCAGCGTGAAGCCGATGGCGACGAGGGCATAAATTCCCCCGGTGGCCAAGCCGGCGACGAGCAGCTGGAGAATATCGGCCATCGACTTCTACCCGATGGGCGGCCGGCCAGCGGCGCGCCGGCCGCCCGCCCCTGAGCGCGGCGATGCCGGGACTACTTGCCAAGCTTCGGCAGGATCTTGGTGATCTTCTGGCGGCCGTCCACGACCTCGGCGAGGAAGCTGATGCGGTCGATCTCGCCGACATTGTCCCAGGTCGTTTCGATCAGGATCGCAGGCTCGTCCTTGGGCGTGATCGTCAGCCCGTGCATGGCCTGCGCGAAGGCCTTGCGATCGAATTTGCCGAGCTTCTTCTCGGTGACGTATTTGACCGCGTAGACGGCGGTATAACCCTTGATGCCGTTGTGGTCGGGCTTGTAGTTGAAGCGCTTCTGGAACTTCGCCGCGAATTCCGCCACCGCCGGAATCGGGGCGTCGGCGGTGAGACCGACATGGCCCTGCACGCCGTTGGCGGCATCGCCTGCCAGCTCGATGGTCTTCTGGCTGAGCAGCGTGGTGTCGCCGACGAACGGTCCCTTGAGCCCCTGCTTGCGCGCCTCGCGCATGATGCGCGCGCACTCTTCCTCGTTGCTGTAGACGAAGACCGCGTCGGCGTTCGCCGCCTTGAGCTTCACGACGTCGGCGGCGAAATCCACCTGACCGGACTCGGTCGAAACGTCCGCGACCAGCTTGATGTTGCGCGCGGCCAACTGCTTCACCAGGTTGTCACGGCCGCCCTTGCCGAAGTCGTTGTTGACCCAGATCAGCGCGATGGTCTTCGCCTTCAGCTCGTCGCGGATGTAGTTGGCGATCTTCGGCATGCCGATCTGCTGGCCGAACGAGGTGCGGAACAGGTAGCGATCGCCCAGGGCCGTCAACTCGCCGGCCTCGCCGCCGATGAGATGCGGGATCTCGGCCTGCTGCAGCATCTGCATGGTAGCCTTGACGTTGCCGGAGAAGATCGGCCCCAGCACGACGTAGGGATCGCCGTCGATCGCTTTCTGCATCTGCGAACGGGCGACGCCCGGGTTGGTCTGGGTATCGAGCTGGCTGAGCGCGATCTTCTCCTTGAGAATGCCGCCGGCGGCGTTGATCTCCTCGACCGCCAGGATGATGCCGTCACGGAAATTGCCGCCGGACACCGCGATGCTTCCCGATATTTCACCAACATAAGCGAGTTTCACCTCGGCCGCCGATGCGCCCCCCGCGAGCAGCATCAGCGCTGAAAGCGCAAACCCCAACCGTGATCGGCCCATGGAAACCCTCCCTTGTGATGCGCCCTGTCCGGGTCGTCGATATTCTGCCAGCCGGTCGGCGGCGCATCCGCGCCGCCGCGTGGCAGCTATCATGGCCCGAGTGAACCGACGTGCCAAGGTGCCGGGCTGGCTGTGGACCGCCGCCTCCCAGGCACGGGCAATGCAATCATCTATGCGGCGTTCGCGCTCGCGTCGGGCGGCTGCACGGCCGGGCCGGAGGCGTTGCGGGCCGCCTCCAGGCAGAGCTTGAGGGCATCGCGCAGCGTGGTCGCGACGGCCTCGGGTTTCGTCGCATCGCGAACGGTCGCCGGATCGGCATCCGTCTTCCAGCAGGCGAGCAGGATCTGCGCCGCGGGTAGTCTGCGGCGCATGCGGCGAATGGTGTAGCGCATGTGGGCGAGGCTGCTGGCGTCGAGGTAGGACAGACACACCATCGCGACGCCCGCCGTTTCCAGGCGAAGAATGTTCGAGCTGACGACGGCGTCCGCACCCTCCACCCGCGCGGCCAGCCCGTGTTTTTCCAGCAGCTGCGCAAGCATCGCGGCGGCCGCCTCATCGAGCGCACTGCGCCCCGCCACGCAGAGCACGGGCGCGTCGGCCTGCCACTCGGGCGCAAGCTCGTCGCGCTTGAGGACGGCAAGCTCCGGGTCCGCGCCGTGCACGGCCTCAACCGCGGCCGCAGCCTCGGGGTCGTGGGTGGTTGCATGCGCAGGCCTGCCGTCTTCTCCGTCGATCAGATCGTCGACGACCTCGAGGACCGCGGCTTTGATCTTTCCGGCCTGGACGGGATCGAGCGTGCCGCGCGCGACGTCGTTCTGCGCGAGCTTCAGTCCCGGCAGGGCCACTTCGTCATAGTAGGTGGAGAGCGGCCGCTCCTTGAGGAACTCCTCGGCCTTGTCCACCGCGTCGGCCGGGTCCCCGGCCAGCATCCGCTGATAGAATATCTCCGGCGGCGAGAGCGCAGGCCGATCGCCGAACATCACGTCGAGGAATTCCAGACGCTCGACATGCCGGCCGAGCACCACCAGGCATATCGTCAACGGCGTGGCGAGAACGAGGCCTACGGGTCCCCACAGCGCCGTCCAGAACGTCGCGGAGGCGACCACCGCCACCGGCGAGAGGCCGGTACTGTGCCCGTAGAGCAGCGGCTCGATCACGTGACCGACCACCGGCTCGACCACCAGAAACAGCGCCGCCGTCCACAACAACATCGACCATCCGGGGTCGACCGCCGCCGCGAGCGTGAGCGGAAACACCGCCGAGATCACCGCGCCGATATACGGCACGAAGCGCAGAATGGCGCCGAGTATGCCCCACAGGACCGGGCTCGGAATTCCGATGATCCACAGGCCCGTGCCGATCACGACGCCGAAGGCGGCGTTCAGGGCGAGTTGGATCAGAAAGAGCCGGCTCAGCCGCGTTGCCGCGTCGTCGAGCGCCGCCGTCGTCTTTTGCAGATCGTGCGAGCCCGCGAGCTTGATGAGGCGGTTGCGCAGATCCTCGCGCTGCAGGAGGATGAAGATCACGAAAATGGCAATGATGCCGGTCGTGGTCAGCGGCCGGAGCAGCGGCGAAATCAGCGCAGCGATACTCTCCAGCGCCGTAGGCGGCGGCTGACGGACCTCGACCGGAATGGGTTTCGCCTCCTGCCCCGGCGGAATCGTCGGGAGCGGAGTGCTGGAACTCGGCGTCGGCTCCTTCGGTTTGTTGAGCTCCTTGCCGAGATCGTGAAGCACGTCCGCCGCACGCTCGAGCGTCCCGCTCGTGGCCGCCGTGCCGCGCAGAGACTTGATCTTTTCCCGCATGGTGTACTGATAGCGAGGCAGCTCACCGGCGAGCTCGGCGATCTGCGCGGCAATGACGCCTCCGAGCGCGAAGATGGTCAGGAATGCGAGGAGAGCGACGGCGACGACGGATAGCGCGCGCGGAACGTGCCAGCGCTGCAGCAGCCGAACCACAGGCGCCAGCACGAAGCTGAGCAGGATCGCCAGCGCGATCGGGACGAACACTTCCCGGCCGAAGTAAAGGATCCCGACGAGGATCGCCGCAACAACTGCCGTCGCGACACCTTTCATGGGATTTCTCTCTCGGACAATCGCGCCAAACGGCTGTTCTCCCGCATCCGATTGCTCCGTCGAACCCGGGTCGGGATACCGCGATCGCGAGGCAGCGTACTCCCGTTGTTTCGAGCCGTCACTCGCCTGCTGCGGCGGGGTGCGCGGGCCGGGTCATCGGGCGGCGGCGTCGCGGGAGCCACCGGCGGCGCTCGTCACCCCGG
>JBAUOM010000757.1:0-2899 GCA_049579765.1 Xanthobacteraceae bacterium | reverse complement strand
TCGCCTATCACTACGGAATGGCAGGCAACGCGGAATTCGCCGCGCTGTACTGGCTATCAGGGGGTCGACGGGCGCGCGGCCGATCAGCCAACCTCGAAGCCATCGTCCAGTTTCAAAAAGCGTTGGAATTCCTGGAGCTGTTGCCAAATTCGCCACAGCGCATGTCGAAGGAGTTGGAAATTCAGCTCGCGCTAGGCCTCTGCTTCATCGCCGTACGGGGATATTCAGCGGACGACACTCGCAAGTCGTTCGAGCATGCCCGTAGCTTGAGCGCGGAACTCGGCGAACCTCGGAAAGAGATTCAGGCCACCTTCGGCCTGTGGGGGCATCACTGGATGCGAGCGCGTCACGATCAGGCGCTCAAACTCGGCGGGACCCTGCTCGCCAAGGCCGAACAGCTCGCCGATCCGTTGTCGCTCAGTGTCGGACATCGCGTGCTCGGGAGCACGCTGTTCACCCTTGGCGACTTCGCCCGCGCGCGCACGCATCTCGAGCAAGCAGTTGCACTGGGCGAGCAAGCGGCCGGAGAGGAAGCACCCTTATCCTACGCGGTGGACCCGCGTATCGCCGCGCAGCTGATGCTGGCCTGGGACTTGTGGGTGCTCGGCTATCCGACACAGGCGCAGCACAATGTGTTCCAGGCGCTGGGGCGGGCCGTCGAGGGGGCCGACCCGTACAGCATGGCGTTCGCCCATTACGTGACGTCGGCGGTGCAGTTGCTTCGTGGCCAGTTCCAAGACGCGCTGCTTTACGCAGATCGGAGCCTGGCTCTGTCGGAGGAGCACGGCGTCAATCTTTACGCGCTCTATTCACGGTTCGGACGCGGTTGCGCGCTGGCGAAGGCCGGGCAACAGCAGCAAGCGATGGCCGAAATCGGGGAGGGAATAGAGGAAGCGCGTCGAAGCAGTCTCGAATACATGCGAGGATTCATGCTCGGGTGGCTCGCCGCAGTGCAAGCGCAAACGGGAGACCCGGAGACCGCGTTGGCGACCATCGATGGAGCATTGCAACAGACCAACGACGTTTCCGGACGCGCGTGGGAAGCAGAGCTTCGGCGGCTGCGCGGAGAGGTCCTGCTGGCGGCGCGCGCCGACGCCGCACATGAAGCGGAGCGCAGCTACAACGATGCCATCGCCATCGCGCAGCACCAGCGGGCGAAATCGCTGGAGCTGCGCGCGACGACATCGCTGGCGCGTTTGCTGCAGGGCCAAGGCAGAAAGGAGGAGGCACGCACGCGGCTCGCCGCGGTTTTCGGTTGGTTCACCGAGGGCTTCGACACAGCCGACCTTATGGAGGCGAAGGAATTGCTCGCACAACTGGATTGACTTGCCATCGGCGGCGCCAACCGTTGGCTCCGGCGCGCCTTCCGCAGCAGCGCTGGTTCGGCCCTTGACAGTTCGCCCGTTGATATTCTCGTTAAAGTTGTATAATGTCAAATTACCCGCAATAATGAGGGTTGAGAAATGAGCAGTTGGAAGGAAATGCTCGCCGCACTGGCGTGGATCGCGCTTCTCTGCACCGGTGTGGGCACGGCTGCCGCGCAAGCTCCCACGCCGCAAGTCTCTCCCGGTCGTCCGGACGTAACGGTTCCCGACGGCGATCCGGCGCTGTACTTCAACGACTACAGTTGGCGCAGTTTCATCGCGCTCAACTGGCCCGTCGTGGCCGGCGCCGCGCATCGCGGCGAGGCGGATGGCGCGAAAGCCTTCGGCGACGCGAGCGGGCCACGGGTGTGGATGACGTGGAAGTCACGCTATGAAATCTTCCAGCCGGGCGGCGCGACGCCCAGTCCCTGGGCATCCTATGGAGGCGCGAACCCATGCGGCGAGGGCTTCGCCAACGATGTGGTGACGTTGCGTTCGTTTCGACCGTTCGGCGATTTCAACCAGGCCGGTTTCGGCCTGGGCAACATGCTCAATCCGCTGGTGGCGCAGAACCGCACCTATGTGCGTTACGAGATCCGGGTCAACGAGCAGGACTTCAATTCGATTGTCGACAACAAGTGGTACATCGCCGGCAACCTGCCGACGGCGGAGCGCTTCGTACCGTTCAATGACGGTTCGACCACGGTCAAGGCCGCTTGGCGGATTCTCACCGACAGGGACACACCGGCCGTCCGCGCGCGCTACTACGTGGTGAAGGGCGCCCAGGTCTACGACGTGGGTTCCGGCCAGTGTACGGCGCACGACATCGCCCTGGTCGGACTGCACATCGTCACCAAGGCGAGCAGCCGGCCGCAGTGGATATGGTCGAGCTTCGAGCATGTCGACAACGTGCCGGGAAGGACCACCGAGCCCAAGCCGCCCGCCGGCGTGCCGTTTTCGTTCCATGACCCGAACCGGCCGCCGATGCTCGATCCTCTGCGGGCACCGCCGCCGATCTCGCCGGCCAACCCGCCCGCCCTCGACCCGACCCCGATGCAGGTGGTGCGTCGGCAAGCGATTGCGCCGGAGAGCATGGCAATCAACGAAGCCTATTGGAACCTGCCGGGCGTCAAGGGCACGGTCTGGCAGAACTACATGCTGGTGGCGACCCAATGGCCGACCGCGCCTCTACCGCCAAACCCCGACAGAATGGGAATCCCCAACCCAGGCAACGGCTTCGCCCAGAGCAACACCACAATGGAAACCTATTTCCAATCCGAGAGCGCCAGCTGCATGGAGTGCCATCACGAGTCCAATATCGCAGGGCGCGACTTCGTCATGTTCGTGACAACGGATGCATTTTCGCCGCCCGTGCCTGTTGCGCCGGCGGCGGGCGGCAACCACATCGTCGGCGGCGAGCCGCCTTCGCCCGCGAGTGCCGATCCGCACGTCAGGTCGCTCATCGACCTTCTCGACGCGGCGGAGAAGAAATGACGGGCCGTGCCGCCGCCTTCGTCCATCCTCGGGGGGTCAGC
>JBAUOM010000756.1:0-5301 GCA_049579765.1 Xanthobacteraceae bacterium | reverse complement strand
CTGCCAGCCGTAGCCGTCGATCAGCGCCACCGCGAGCGGGGAGAACAGGAATTGCCCGAACGATCCGGCCGCCGTGCCGGCGCCGAAGGCAAGGGTCCGCCACTGCGGCGGCAGCAGCCGGCCGAACGCCCCGATAACGATGGTGAAGGAGGAGCCGGCGAGACCGAAGCCGATCATCACGCCGGCGCTGAGATGGAGCATCGCGGGCGTCTCGGCATAGGCCATCGCCGCCAAGCCGAGCGCGTAGAGGATCGCGCCCAGGCTGAGCACCGGCATGGCGCCGAAACGATCGGCCATCGCCCCGGCCAGGGGCTGCGCGGCGCCCCAGAGCAGCATCTGGATCGCGAGCGCGAGCGCGAACAGGTCGCGGCCCCAGCCGTGAGCGCTCGACATCGGCGTGAGAAAGAAGCCCAGGCCCGAGCGCGGGCCGAAGCCCAGCACCGCGATTGCGCAGCCGCAGGCGAGAATGACGGCAGGCGCGAGCGCCGGATGACGCACGCCGGAGGCCGCAGGGCGGATGCCTTCAGCGTCGGGTCGGGTCTCTCGTTCCACGTCTTGTCTCTTGTCTCTCTTGTCCGTCAGCTGGCATCCGGCGTCCGACGCGCGCTCAGGCCGAAGCCGCGACCAGCCGCTGCACCGGCTTCTCCACGATCGGCAGATTGATCACCGCCGAGAGCACGCCGAACAGGACCGAGAGCCACCAGACCGCGTCGTAGGAGCCGGTGCGCACGAACACGAAGCCGCCGAGCCACACGCCGAGGAAGCCGCCGACCTGATGGCTGAAGAACGCGACACCGGCGAGGGTGGCGAGCCAGCGCGTGCCGAACATCAAGGCGATGATGCCGTTGGTCGGGGCGACGGTCGACAGCCAAAGCAGGCCCATCACCGCGCCGAACAGGATCGACGTCACCGGCGTCACCGGAAACGAGATGAAGGCGAGCACCGCCGCGGCGCGGGCGAAATAGATGAACGAGAGAATGTAGCGTTTGGGCATCAGGCTGCCGAGCCAGCCCGAGGCGAGCGAGCCCACGATGTTGAAGAGCCCGATCACCGCGATGGTCCAGCCGCCGACTTGCGCCGACAGGCCGCGGTCGACGAGGTAGGCCGGCATGTGCACGGTGATGAAGGCGAGCTGGAAGCCGCAGGTAAAGAAGCCGATCACCAGCAGCACGTAGGAGCGGTGGCCGATCGCCTCGGACAGGGCCTGCCGGAGCGATTGCGCGGGGCCGCCGCGGGATGCGCCCGCTTCCGCCGGCGCCGTCGCCAGTGCGAGCGACAGCGGCAGCACCAGCAGCATGCCCACTGCGAAGACCACGAGCGCGCTCTGCCAGCCGTAGGAGTCGATGAGGGAAACCGCCAGCGGGGAATAGAGGAACTGGCCGAAGGAGCCGGCAGCGGTGCCGGCGCCGAAGGCGAGCAGGCGCCAGCTTTCGGGCAGGAGCTTGCCAAAAGCGCCGAGGACGACGGAGAAGGAGCACCCGGCGAGCCCGAAGCCGATGAGGGCGCCGGCGGAGAGATCGAGCATCCCGGGCGTCGTCGCCGTCGCCATCAAGGCAAGGCCGATGGCATAGACGAACCCGCCAGCGCACAGCACGCGTATGGTGCCGAAGCGGTCCGCGACCGCGCCGGCCAAAGGCTGGCCCACGCCCCAGAGGATGTTCTGGATCGCGAGCGCCAGGCCGAACACGTCGCGATCCCAGCCGTTGGCTTGCGACATCGGCGTGAGAAAGAAGCCGAGTGTCGCGCGCGGGCCAAAGCTCAAGAGCGAAATCAGACACCCGCAGAGCACGATCACGGCGGGCGTGCGCCAGCCGAGCGTCGAAGGGCGCGAAGTCGACAGGGATGAAATCGCCATAAGCGCAAACCCGTGTGAGCCGGAGAGCGATCTCCGGGCAAGATTTTCGAGATCGAAGCGAAACCCCGACAGCGGCGTGAGCAGGCGGACGGATCGTTTGCGACGATCGCCGTGCCGCCCTTTTCGGCCGCAACGCCGAGCCTCCCATGCGGTGATGCTTGTACGTCTCGGCTCGGTCTTCCCCTAACGAAATTGCTGCGCGCCGTCATTCGCCGATGCATGGCAGGGTGTCGGGCAGGGTCTGGAAATCGGGCAAGGTCGATGCTATATGATGATTTGCTCGAAATGAGGATAACATTAGCACGAGCGCCGTGAAGTTGGCCGTCTTCGTTCCAAGTTTATGCTCACTATGAGCATAAAGGCCGTCGGGAGGTCACCAATGCCGGTCACGCAATCCCTCGGCCCCTCGGTCGTCCCGCCGCCGGTTCCGTCGGCCGGCAGCCTTTCGGCGGCGGCGCGCAGGCACGGCGTGCTGCCGGCCCCGTCACTCGAATGGAACGCCCAGGTCGAGCGCGAGACCGCGCATCTCTACGAGCGCGTCAAGACCGTCATCCCCGCGGTCGAGTGGCCGTTCTTCGCGCCCTACGTCAAGGCCATCAACGCGCTCAAGCGGGAGCGCAACGCGGTCATCCTGGCGCACAATTACCAGACCCCGGAGATCTACAACTGCGTCGCCGACTTCGTCGGCGATTCGCTGCAGCTCGCGCGCGAGGCGACGAGGGTCGATGCCGGCATCATCGTCCAGTGCGGCGTGCATTTCATGGCCGAGACCTCGAAAATCCTCAATCCCGACAAGACCGTACTGATTCCCGACGTCAGGGCCGGTTGCTCGCTCGCCGCCTCGATCACCGGCGAAGACGTGCGGCTCCTTCGCGCGAAATTCCCGGGCATTCCGGTCGTCGCCTATGTCAATACGTCGGCCGACGTGAAGGCTGAGGTGGACGTCTGCTGCACGTCCTCGAACGCGATCGAAGTGGTGGAAAGCCTCGGCGCCGACACGGTCATCTTCCTGCCCGACCGGTATCTCGCCAAATACGCCGCCGCGCATACCCGCGTAAGGATCATCGCCTGGCACGGCGCCTGCGAGGTGCACGAACGCTTCACCGCCGACGAGCTGCGGCGCTATCGCGAGGATGACCCCGCGCTGCAGATCATCGCTCATCCGGAATGTCCGCCCGACGTGATCGCGGAGGCGGACTACACCGGCTCGACCGCCGGCATGATCGAATGGGTGCGCAACAACCGCCCGCGCCGTGTCGTGATGGTCACGGAGTGCTCGATGGCCGACAACGTGCAGGCCGAACTGCCGGACGTCGAATTCGTGCGCCCGTGCAATCTCTGCCCGCACATGAAGCGGATCACGCTGCCGAAGATTCTCGACAGCCTGGTCCACCTCAGGGAAGAGGTGCTGATCGATCCCGCGATCGCGGCGCGGGCGCGCCGCTCGGTCGAGCGAATGGTCAATTTGCAACTTTGATGAGGCCGCGCACGCGAGCGATTTGGCGTACTCTTTGTTGCTGTCGTTCCCGCGAAAGCGGGAACCCAAAACCACCGGCCTCTGGAATATGGGTCCCCGCTTTACACGGGGACGACAACGGAGGATCTGATCGCGATCGAAACGTCATGACCCCTTCCCTCCTCTGCCCCGACGCCTTTCTGTCGCCGCTCGAGATCGACGCCGCGGTCACGCGCGCGCTCGCCGAGGACCTCGGCCGCGCTGGCGACATGACCTCGATCGCGACCATCCCGGAGAGCGCGAGCGCCCGGGCGGTTGTGATCGCTCGTGCGGGCGGCGTGATCTCCGGCTTGCCGCTTGTCGCCGCCGCCTTCGCCAAGCTCGCTCCGGAGATCACGATCTCGGCGCACGCGCGTGACGGCGCAAGCGTGACGCGCCAGACGGCGCTGATGACGGTCGAGGGGTCCGCGCGCGCCGTGCTGGCGGCCGAGCGCGTTGCGCTCAACCTGCTCGGCCACCTCTCGGGGGTGGCGACGGCGACGCACGAATTCGTGCGCCGCGTGGCGGGCACGCCCACGCGCATCTGCTGCACGCGCAAGACCACTCCGGGGCTGCGCGCGCTGGAAAAATACGCCGTGCGTTGCGGCGGCGGCTTCAACCATCGCTTCGGCCTCGACGACGCCATCCTGATCAAGGACAACCACATCGCGGTGGCGGGCGGCATTCGCGCCGTGCTCGAGCGCGCCAAGGCCGCCGCCGGCCATCTCGTCAAGGTCGAGATCGAAGTCGATACGCTCGATCAGCTGCGCGAGGTGATCGAGGTCGGGCTCGCCGACGCGGTGCTGCTCGACAACATGGATACGGCGACGCTGCGCGAAGCGGTGGAGATGGCAGCCGGCGCCTTCGCGCTTGAAGCCTCGGGCGGCATCACGCTCGATACCATCGCCGAGATCGCGAAGACCGGCGTCGACTACGCCTCCACGGGCTGGATCACCCACTCGGCGCCCAATCTCGACGTCGCACTGGATATCGAGATCTGACGAGAAGCCGTCGAGGACGACGGACGGAAGGCGATCAAAGCTTCTTCGCGGCTTCCACGAGCTTCTTGGCCGCTTCTTCGGTCGACTCCGGATCGCCCCATTCGGGAGCGTCCTCGCCGTCGCCCCACTTGCGCGGCCGATAGAAGGTATGGACCCCGAGCCGGTGCATCTTGGTCATTTCGCGCACCCACCCCGGCCGCACCCAGTAAGCGTGGTAGTGCGTAGCCTTGCCGACCTCGGGCAGCCAGAGCTTGCCGTCGAGCATCTCGGTCGCGATGGTCTTGGCGCGCTCCCACATGTCGGGCTCGCGCACCACCTCGGGGATGCGGTCGCAGGCGAAGGTGAACTGGCAGGCCAGCCGGCGGTTGGCGTTCTGATACACGACACCGCACACCGTGGTCGGATATTTGCCGGAGAACACGCGATTGAGCACCACCTGCGCCACCGCCATCTGGCCGCGCACCTCCTCGCCGCGCGCTTCGAAATAGATCGCCTCGGCCAGGCATTTTTCCGATTTGTCACGGCTTTCTTCGCCGAGCGCCAGGCGCTCGGCCGGGGTCATCGGCCGCTTGTCCTCGCCGGTGACCTCGCCCTTGTGTGCCACGCTGTGTCCACCGCTTGCGCCGTCCTTCATCACGACGCCCGGATCGGACGGCTCCGGCAGCGCGTTGCGGTCGATCGGCATGTCGACGACCGCCGCACCCTCGCCGGGCGGGGATGCCTGCGGCGGCAGGGCCGCGAGCTTGGCGTCCTTTCCGGAGACATCCGCGCCTTCGAATCTCGGCGCCGCGCCCGGCGCCCACGGCTCGATCGCCCCGGCCTTTTCCCCCATCGGGGCGGCGCCAAAATACAGCCGTTCGGCGCGCGACGACGGGTCCGCCGCGGCAAAGCCGAGCACGGTCGAAGGTGCGCCGCCCGCGCCGGCATCCGGCGGCTGCGCGCTCGCAGCC
>JBAUOM010000755.1:0-5445 GCA_049579765.1 Xanthobacteraceae bacterium | reverse complement strand
ATGAAAAACGACCACCGGCTGCGGCCGGTGGTCGTTTAGGTGGGCCCTGTAAGTCTGCCAAGAGGCCTGGGTCGTATTTATGGCTTTTTCTTCTTATCGTCCGCGGTTGGAGGCGGCTGCGTGACGTTGATGGGATCGGAGGCTGGAAAGCTGTCCTCGAGACCCTGCTCCAGCGATTTCTCGAGCTTGCGTTTGCGCTCCTCTTCCCGGTCGCGCTTGGCTCTCTCGTCGAGCTCGTTCTCGGCCACGGTTTCGTTCGGAATTCCCATGAATACTCTCCCTGCCGCCGGCGGCTGGCCGGCTTCCTCGTGACAACGCGCGAAACGGCTACGCCGTTCCCCCCGTTTCCCCGGCCGGGCGCGCCAGATATAACCGGCACATGCGCACCGTGACCTGCATCGAGGACCTGCGGCAGCTCGCTCGCCGCAAGGTACCGCGCGCCTTCTTCGAATATGCCGAGGCCGGCTCCTATTCTCAGGAGACGCTGCATGCCAATCGCGCGGACCTCGAACGCGTCAAGCTTCGCCAACGTGTGCTGATCGACGTGTCGCAACGCGATCTCACGACCATCATCATCGGCGAGAAATCCGCGCTTCCGCTGGCGCTCGCGCCCGTCGGGCTTTGCGGCATTCAGTACGGCGACGGCGAGATTCTGGCCTGCCGCGCGGCGCAGGCGGCCGGTATCCCGTTCACGCTTTCGACCATGTCGATCTGCGCGATCGAGGACGTGGCGCAAGCGGTCGGCAATCCGTTCTGGTTCCAACTCTACGTGATGAAGGATCGCGGCTTCATCCGCGAGCTGATCGAGCGGGCCGCCGCCGTGCGCTGTAGCGCGCTCGTGCTCACGCTTGACCTCCAGGTGCTCGGGCAGCGCCACAGCGACGTCCGTAACGGCATGACCGTGCCGCCCCGAATCACGCTCGGCAATGTCATCGACATCGCGACGAAACCGGCCTGGGTACTCTCGGTCCTGCGCGGCAGGCGTAAGACCTTCGGCAATCTCGCCGGTCACGTGCACGGCATGGAAAACGTAAATTCGCTGGCGCAATGGACCGCGAGCCAGTTCGATCCGGCGTTGAACTGGAAGGACGTGGAGTGGGTGCGCGGCCTCTGGCCGGGCAAGCTCATCCTCAAAGGCATCCTCGACATCGAGGACGCAAAGATCGCGGCCAAGACGGGTGCCAGCGCGCTCGTGGTCTCCAATCACGGCGGGCGCCAGCTCGACGGCGCGCCGTCCTCGATCTCGGCACTGCCCAAGGTGGTCGACGCGGTGGGCGCGGAGATCGAGGTGATGTTTGACGGCGGCATCCGCTCCGGCCAGGACGTATTGCGCGCGCTCGCGCGCGGAGCGCGCTCGTGCATGATCGGGCGCTCCTACATCTACGGTCTTGGCGCCGGCGGAGAAGCGGGCGTGGCCAAAGCGATCGACATCCTGGCCAAGGAGCTCGATGTGACCATGGCGCTGTGCGGGGTGCGGAGCGTGCGCGACATCGATCGCAGCGTCATTGCCCAGACTTGACGGGTGTAACCAGGACAGGTCGAGAGCGGCCGCGGGCCGCTTGGCATTGACCCGGGAGTTCCGCGCGGCGGCAAGCCGGTGGTGGGATTTTCCCACGCTCCCCGGAATCATCGCGCATCCTCAATACATTACGCTTTCGCCTTGACGCCGCCGCGAGGCTCAGGAATCAATAGAACAAAAAGTGAACATACTCGCCCTCGGTGATCCATGGCCGCAGCCGCACGACGGCAATTGTCTTCTTCTTCCGACGCGACGGCAGCCTGCATCGAGCGGCTGCGCCGGACGCTTTGGGCGCTCGAAACTGGCCTCGCTGGCGATTGCGGCGCTCCGCTGCCGTTGGGAATTCCTGCAATCGATGGCGCGCTCGGCGGCGGGCTCAATTGCGGCGCGTTGCACGAGATCGCCGCCGCCGCCGAGACGGCGACGGCCGCCACCACTGGTTTCGCCCTGGCGCTGACGACAAGACCAGCGCCGTTGCACGGCGCATCCCGTAATGACGAAAGCGTTTCCAGCCTCGGTCGCGACCGCAACCTCGTCTGGATCGCCGAGGACCTCTCGCTCGTCGAGAATGGCGCGCCTTATGGGCTCGGTCTCGATGGCGTGGGCATCGCTCCCGAACGGCTGATCACGGTGGCGGCGGCGTGCAGACGCGACGTGCTGTGGGCGATGGAGGAGGCACTGCGCTGCCGCGCCGTCGGTGTGGTGATCGGCGAAATGCGCGCACACGGCATCGATCAGGTGGCGACGCGGCGGCTCGCGCTCGCGGCAGCCGCCGGGGGTACGCTTGGCCTCATCCTGCGTACTGCGCCGGACGGGGCACCCTCCGCCGCCGCGACGCGCTGGATCATCGGCACATCGCCTTCCGCGTCCCGTGCGGCTGTCAACGACGAAAGATGGCACGGCGTCGGTCCGCCGCGCGTGACCGCGCAGCTCGTGCGCAACCGCCGCGGTCATCTCGGCGCATGGATCCTGGAGTGGAACAGTGTGGAGCAGTGTTTCGAGCTCGCAACGCATTCTGAGCCTGTGGCTGGAACGGCTTTCGACCGACCGCATCGCGCGGCAGCGAGATGAAGAGTCTTCGCCCCTCGTCGTCTTCGGCAGGCGCGGCAATCTCGACCTCCTGGTCGCGGTCGACGCAGCGGCCGAGCGGCTCGGATTGACCGCAGGCCTCGCGCTGGCACAGGCCCGTGCCATGCATCCGACGCTTATGGCCGTGCCGGAGGATACGGCCGCCGACACGCACCTCATCGAAGCCGCCGCCGACTGGTGCCAGCGCTATACCCCGCTCGTCGCCGTCGATCCGCCCGACGGCATCCTGCTCGATATCGGCGGCTGCGCGCATCTCTTCGGCGGCGAGGAGAGACTTCGCGACGATCTCCTCGCACGGGTGATGGGCTTCGGCTTGTCGGCACGTGCCGCCATTGCCGCGACCATCGGCGCCGCGTGGGCCATGGCGCGATGCAGCGGCGCGACGCTCACGGCGCAAGCCCGTCGGATAGATCCGCCTTGTCAGGGGTCCGACACGCGGGCATCTCCGAGGTCCGCGCGCTGCGAGCGCGGGCTTCTTGCGCCGTTGCCCCTCGCCGCGCTGCGGTTGCCGGACGAGACGGTCGTCGCGCTGGCGCGCGTCGGCCTCAAATGCATCGGGGACATCCTCGATCTACCGCGCGCCCCGCTCGCCGCCCGTTTCGGCGCCGATCTCCTGCGTCAGCTCGATCGCGCGCTCGGGCGCGAAGACGAGCCGCTCACTCCGCGCCGCCCGGTCGCGCCCTACATCGCCGAGAAAAACTTTCACGAGCCGATCGCGCGCGAGGAGGATGTGCTCGCGACCATCGAGCGGCTCGCGGCGCGGCTTAAAACGGCGCTGGAGGCGCGGGGCGCCGGCGCGCGGCGGCTGGAACTCGCGCTCTTCCGCACCGACGGCATGGTCAAACGCATCGCCGCCGGCACCTCGCGGCCGCTGCGCGATCCGCAGGCGATCCGCGCGCTCTTCGTCGAGCGGCTGGCCGCACTCGGCGACGAGGTCGATCCGGGCTTCGGTTTCGATCTGGCACGGCTCTCCGTGCTCCACGCCGAGCCCTGTCCGGATAAGCAGATCGGCCTTGGCGGACACGCAGATCAGGCCGAGCTCGATCGCCTCGTCGATCGCCTGAGCGCGCGGCTCGGACGACGGCGGGTTGCGCGGCTCGTCGCCCATGACAGCCATAGTCCCGAGCTCGCCGCTGGTGTCGTGCCGGCGCAGGCGACGGCACAGGCCGAACTCGGCTGGGAGGCTTTCCGCCGCTTCCGCGCCGACGCCGGTTTGAGCCCGCGGCCGCTGCGTCTTCTCGCCAAACCCGAGCCGATCGAGGATGTATTTGCGTTCGTGCCCGACGGCCCGCCGGTGCGCTTCCGCTGGCGGCGCGCGTTGCACGAAGTGGTCGCAGCCGAAGGGCCCGAACGCATCGAAGGCGCTTGGTGGAGCGAGGATGGCGGCCCCGCGCGCGACTATTTCCGCGTCGAGGACAAGGCGGGGCTGCGCTTCTGGCTGTTTCGCGCTGGGCTCTATCGCGACAAAGCCGCTCCGCGCTGGTTCCTGCATGGAATGTATGCGTGAAATGCCCCGCTACCTCGAATTCGCTGTCGCCTCCAACTTCTCGTTCCTGCGCGGCGCCTCGCGCGCCGAGGAGCTGATGCTGCAGGCGGCGCATATCGGGCTCGACGGCCTCGGGCTGTGCGACCGCAATTCGGTCGCCGGCGTGGTGCGCGGCCATCTCATGAAACGCGAGAAGCAATTGGCGCTCGCCTATCATCCCGGCACGCGCCTCGTCTTCGCCGACGGCACGCCGGACATTCTCGCCTATCCGCGCGACCGCCCAGCCTGGGGGCGGCTCTGCCGCCTGCTCACGCGCGGCAACCTGCGCGCGGAGAAAGGCGACTGCATTCTCCTGCTCGACGATCTCATGGAACACATCGATGGCCTCGAGCTCATCGTAATGGAGGCATCGACGCGCGCGGCGGAGACGCCCCCGCCCGAAAAATGGGAGATGACGAACGGCGCGGACGGCGCGCGCACCAGGAGCGGTCGAGCGAAGCTCAGGCTCGTCGCAGGTACAGAAAAACCTTCGCTTCTCTCGTCTCTGCGCGCCGTCGCCCCCGGCCGCGTGCGACTCGCCGCCAGCATGCTCTATCGCGGCGATGACCACGCGCGGCTCGCCCGGCGCGCCGAGACCGCGCGCCGCGCCGGGGTGCCGCTCATCGCCGTCAACGACGTGCTCTATCACCACCCCGACCGCCGACAATTGCAGGATGTGCTCGCCTGCATCCGCGAGCACCTGACGATCGATGAAGCCGGCCGGCGCCTTGCCGTCAATGCCGAGCGCTATCTCAAGCCGCCCGCCGAGATGGCGCGCCTCTTCTTCGCTGCGCCGCAGGCGATCGAAGAAACGTCGAAGCTCGACGAGACGCTGACCTTCACGCTGGACGAGCTGCGTTACGAATATCCCGACGAGCTGCGCTCGGGCTTTGCCACCGCTCAGGACGCGCTGGTCCACCTGACGTGGGAAGGTGCCGCCTCCCGCTATCCCGGCGGTATCCCGGACAATGTGCGCCAGAACCTGGAGCACGAGCTCGCGTTGATCGCCGGGCTGAAATACGCGCCCTATTTCCTCACCGTCCATGACATCGTACGTCATGCACGCTCACAGAACATCCTCTGCCAAGGCCGCGGCTCGGCGGCGAACTCGTCCGTATGTTTTTGTCTCGGCGTCACGGAGGTCGATCCGAACCTGCACGATCTTCTGTTCGAACGCTTCGTTTCCGCCGATCGCAACGAGCCGCCCGACATCGACGTCGATTTCGAGCACGAACGGCGCGAGGAGGTGATCCAATACATCTATCGCCGATACGGCCGCGAACGGACCGGCATCGCCGCGACCGTGATTTCC
>JBAUOM010000754.1:0-6170 GCA_049579765.1 Xanthobacteraceae bacterium | reverse complement strand
TCTCCGCGCTCGGTCTTCTCTGCACCGACGTCGTGCACGATTACATCCGCTCCGAGCTTCGCCCGCTCACCGCGATCACCGCCGATCATGCCGAGGACGTTTTCCGGCAGTTGGAGGCAAGCGCGCGCGCCGAGCTCGGCGCAGAAGGTCTGCGGGCGACCGATGCCGCCTTCGCGCGCGAGCTCGACCTGCGCTACACCGGCCAGGGCTACGAATTGCGCACGCCGCTCGCGGGGCTGTTCGCCGATCGGCTCGACGCGGAGACGCTGCGCGCAGCGCGCGACAGGTTCGACGAGCGCCACGCCCAGATTCACGGCCATGCCGCCCAGGGACGGCCGGTGGAGATCGTGAGCTATCGGCTGCGCGTGCGCGTAGCCGTGCCGAAATATCAGCCGAGCGAGGAGGCCGTGTCGCCGGCGCTAAGGCCCGTTGCCGACGCGATCAAGGGAACCCGCCAGGCGGTGTTCAACGGGACAATGCGGAACGCGACGCTCTATGAGCGCGACCTCCTCGCCATCGGCGCGTCTGTCACGGGGCCGGCCATCGTCGAGCAGTTCGACGCCACGACCGTCATTCCGCCGGCTTGGAGCGCACGGGTCGACGGCTACGGCAACCTGATTTTGGCGAGGACGTGAGCATGGACGCCATCACCATCCAGGTCCTGCGCAACAAGATCGCCAGCCTCGTCGATGAGATGCACTACCATTTCTATCGCTCCGGCTACTCGACCATCATCCGCGAATCGCGCGATTTCAGCTGCGTGATCCTTGACCGCGCGGGCCGCCTGATCGTGGCGCCGCCGATGTTCTTCCACGCTCCGGTCTACCGCCATCTCGTCGGCCGCATTCTCGAGATTTACGGCGGCAATTCGATCGCCGACGGTGACGTGTTCGTCTCCAATCATCCCTACGAGGGCGGCCTGCCGCATGTCTCCGATATGGCGTTCGTCGCGCCGGTATTCGCCGACGGCGAGATCGTCGGCTTTGCCGGCTCGATCGCGCACAAGGCGGACGTGGGCGGCGCGGTGGCGGGCTCGACCTCCGCCAACGCCACCGAGATGTTCCAGGAGGGCCTGCTCGTGCCGCCGATCAAGATCGTGGAGGGCGGTGGTCCGCGAACCGATGTCGAACTCATCATCCTCAGCAACAGCCGGCAGCCGGCGCTCGTGCGCGGCGACATCCACGCCCAGATCGCGGTGACGCAGATGGGCGTGGCGCGGGTCAGGGACCTGTGCGGGCGTTTCGGCGCGCGCACGGTGACCGAGGCGTTCGCCGCCATCCTCAAGGGTGCCGCGGACGAATTGCGCGCGGCGATCGCCGCGTTGCCCGAGGGAGAATCGTCCGCCGAGGGGCTACTCGACAGCGACGGCGTCGCGGTCGACCGGCCGGTTAAGCTCGCCGTCAGCGTCGCCATCAAGGGCGGGATCGCGAGCTTCGATTTCTCCGGCAGCGACCCGCAGGCGCGCGGCCCGGTTAATCTGCGGCCGTCCATGGTGGAGGCCTGCGTGTTCTATTCGCTCATCGGCTGTCTCGGACCGAATCTGCACTTCAACGACGGCATGCGCGACGTCGTGCGGCTCACCTACGCGCCGCGCACCGTCACCAATGCGGAGCCGCCCGCGGCGGTCTCCAACTATCAGATGGTCAATCTCAGGCTCGTGGACGTCATCCTCGAAGCGCTCGCCCGATTTCATCCCGCGCGCGCAATCGCCAATGCCGGCTCGTCGAGCGCGCTGACCATTGCCTGGGCCAAGGGCAGGCCCGGACAGTCGACCATGCAATACGAGATCATGGGCTCGGCCTATGGCGGCGGCATGGGCCATGACGGCGCCTCCGCCACCGCCACCCACCTGAGCAACCTGCACATCACGCCGATCGAAATCCTGGAATCCGAGTTTCCCTGCCGCATCACCCGCTTCGAGCTGCTGCCGGATTCGGGCGGGGCCGGCCGATGGCGTGGCGGGTCGAGCCTCATCCGCGAATACGAACTTCTGGAGGATGCGACCGTCATTCGCCGCTACGACAAGAGCCGCTTTCCGCCGGGCGGGATCGCAGGCGGCAAGCCGGGACTTGGCGCGCGCTTCGTCATCAGGCTCGGCACCGCGGAGGAATATGCAACTCCCGCCTCGGGACGCTACGAGATGCGCGCCGGCGAGCGCTTCCTGTTGCAGAGCGCGGGCGGCGGCGGCTGCGGCAATCCGCGCGAACGCGATCGTTCCGCGCTCGCCCGCGACATCGTCGAGGGCTATGTCACCGACGAGGCGGCAAAGAAGGACTACGGAAGCACCGGCCGCTAGAGCCGTTCGGTCGAGCTACCTCCTTGGCGTCATGGTCGCCGCGGACGTCGAGCCCCACGGCGGCCACAAACCGCATCGCCAGGTGCAACCGGCGTTGAACGAACCAAGGCGTGAGAGCCGCGCCGCCGCTGCCTGCGCGCCGCCGCCGAATTTGTCTTCGCACCGATCCACTCCCTCGATCCGCCGCGCCTGAAGTTTGCACGTCCGTCGCGTAGCGGTACGATGGCCTGACGCATGACTTGGAGGAAACGAATGTCCCGCTTTGTCGCTCTGATCGCGCTTGTGGTCGCTGCCGGCCCGGCGCTTTGGCCGACTCCGAGCCCGGCGCAAGAGTCCTTTCCTGCCCGGACGGTGAAGATCGTGGTCCCGGCCGCACCCGGCTCGACCACCGATACCCTGGCGCGCCTGGTGGCGGACCGGCTCAGCCGAACATGGGGCAAGGCGGCGATCGTCGAGAACATCCCCGGCGGAGCGATGAATATCGGCGCCGGCAACGTCGCGCACGCGGCACCCGACGGCTACACCTTGCTGGTCGCGCCGCCCTCGCCGCTTTCGTTCAATCATCTCCTGTATCGCGAGCTCGGCTACGAGCCGGGCAAGTTCGTCGCGATCACCCTGCTGGCCAAAATCCCCAATGTCCTCGTCGTTCGCAAGGACCTCCCTGCGTCGACGCTGCAGGAACTCATCGCTTACGCCAAGGCCAATCCCGGCAAGCTCTCCTACGCCTCGCAAGGGGTGGGCTCCACGGCGCATCTGTCGGCGGCGCAGCTCGAAGCGCAGGCGGGGATCCGGATGGTGCACGTACCTTATCGCGGCGCGCAGCCCGCCCTCACCGACGTCCTCGCCGGCCATGTCGACATGTTCTTCGATACGCTGGCGACGTCGGTGCCGCTCTACCGCGACGGCAAGGTGAAGCTGTTGGGGGTCGCCGACACGCGGCGCGCCGGAGTCATCCCCGAGGTTCCCACGTTCTCCGAGGCAGGCATGCCGGGCTTCAAGTCGATCACCTGGTTCGGATTGGTGGCGCCGCCGGCGACGCCCGCGGCCTTGGCCGAGAAGATCAACCACGACGTCGTGGCGCTGCTCAAAAGCCAGGAGGTGGGCGACACGCTGCGCAAGATCTCGCTCGAAGCCGGCGCCACGACGCCCGCCGAAACCGCGCGGTTCTTCGGCGCAGAGGCGGCCTTGTGGGGCAAGGTGATCAAGGATGCGGGCATCAAACCGCAATAGCGCTTTGATCTACCGAATCGGGCGCGCGGCGCAACGCGAGGCGCCTCTGCGGCAGGCTGTCGCCTCATCCGCGCTGTCGTGAGCAATCTCCAGGCTGTACCGCACGCAAGGCGGTTAACTCCAGCAGTCCCAGCTCGCCATAGGCGCGCCGCGCGCCGGCATGAAGCGGGACGCCGCCGAATTCCAGCGCCGCGCGACCCTGCGCGCGCATTGGCGCGAACAGCTCGTCGAGGCCCGTGAACAACGGATTGAGCCGGCCGAGCTCATCGCTGCCCTCCACGATCGCCGTCACCGCCTCGCCCACGATCGACTCGGGTACGCGCGCATGGGTGACGAGCACGTTGAGCACGGCGACTTGCGGCAGGTCCGCTTCGAGCCCGCGGATCGCACCCCGCCGCATCACGGTGCGCCGATAGTACGGGACCGACGCCGTCACCTTTTCTAGCTCGCCCGCGCCGTAAGGCAGCACACGCAGCGCGGTGCTGCGGGCGAGAGCGGTCATGACCGCGTTGGGGATCGGGCACTGGAACTGGACGTCAACCTCTCCGGCCGCCAACGCGGCGGCGCCAGCGGCGAAGTCGAGGTAGACCGGCGAAAAGTCCGAAAAACTCACGCCGAGCGCCCCAAGGAGTCCGTGCGCATGCTGCACCATTCCGCTGCTGCGCGGCCCGACGACGATCCGCCGCCCGCGCAGATCGGCAAACGATCGAATCGGAGATTGCGCCCGCACGACGAAGAACAGCGGACCGGCATTCATCGGCGCTGCCATGGCGAGCTCGATCGGATGGGCGAACGGCGGTCCACCCGCGCGCGCGCGTCCGATCCAGTTCGAGGCCATGAAGCCGAATTCAATCTCGCCCAGGTGGAGGCGATGGGCGTTCTGGATGCTGGCGGTCTCGGACGGAACGACCTCGATGGCGGCCAATGTCGGCCGCCGCTGCAATACCGCCTTGAGCGCATGCCCCTGGCTGTAGAAGGTCCCGTCGCGCTCGGAGGTCCCGATCCGAATGGGCATGGCGGTCACCTCGTTGCGGCGCCGGATTGCTTTCAATTTCCCCGCTTCACGGGCGGACCGGCGCGCCGATGCCGTCGGGTCGCGCCGGGTCATTCAGACGGGCTTCGATCGCTTGCAGCGTGGATTCCGGAATGACGAAGGGATTGGCGGTCTCGATCCCTGGCTCGATGACGATGCCGCGCCGCGCCGCGGCGCGCTCGAGGCTTCTCCATGCCGGGCGGTAACCGCCAAATCGACGGAGCAGGGACAGCAAGTGCCGCGCGGCCGCGAGGTCGTCGCCCGCGTTCTCCGCCGCCGTCGCCGCGCCGAGCTCACCATCCCGCGCGGCCGCGGGATCGAACGCCGCCTGCAATCGGTCGCCGATGAGGTTGTCGGCGAAGGCGCGATCGGCCTCGCTGAATTCCGAGCGCCAGGAATCGTGCTCGCCCTGCCGGTAGTGACGCTCCCCGAAGACCGGCTGGCGAATGCGGGACAGATTGTAGTCCGCCACGCCGTGGAATTCGAACAACCGCTCGAACAGCCGACGCGGATCGCGCCGCAACTCGTCGAAATACACGATCCGGATCTCGAGGCCCGCGTCGCTTTCGGCCACCGCACCGAGCCAGGATTCGATCCAGTTGACCGCAGCGGGCAAGAAGGTCCGCACCTGAAAGGTCAATTGCCGCGCATGCGGCCAATCGAAATAGTCCAGGGGCAAGTGCTGGATGAATGAATGGAAATTGCGCATCGGCCGGCCGAGGTGCCGAACGTGATGCGTCCAGGATACCGTGCTGTCGCGCGGATCGCGCACAAGCGCGGTGAGGCGGCGAACTCCCGCGCTCCGCAGCGCCTGGAGATTGTGATAGGTCGCGGCCGCATGCGAGGCGAGGACGCGGCCGTGCGGCATGAGCTCGCGCAACCCCTTCGCCAGCAGCCGTTCGGCAAAGAACACGCCGGTAGAATAGATGTCATCGCGATTACAGTAGCCCGATAGGTAGGCGTTCATGAGATCTTTATCGTTCAATTGCCACGGCGAGACGAGGTCCGTGGCATCGCGGATTCCACCCGAGATGAATTCCGTGCCGCTCTTCGGCAAGCTTACAAAAATGATCGTATTCTGCCGGCTAAGCGACATCGGTCGCGGCGCGGCATCCTCGCCGCGCCTCGAAGCATCGCCGGCCGGTCGTGCGCCGTCCTCTCTCGCCAACGTGCTGCTCTCGTCGAGCTGCGCCAGTAGTCGGTCGCATTGGGCAAGGGCGAGATCGCGCTGACGCAAGACCTCGTTGAGCTCGCCGAGCGCGAGATCGCGCTGGCGCAGGTGTTCGTTTCGCTCTCCCAGGAGCTCATCGCGCTGACGAAGGATCTCGTTGCGCTCCCCGAGTGCCTGATCACGCTGATCGAGATAGGCATTGCGCTCTGCCATAAGCGCAGCACTCTCGGATCGGGCCTGCTGGAGCTCGAGCCGGACCTTTCGGCAGGGGCCAAGTCGACCAAGACGTGCGATCAAGTCCATCAGGGCACCCCGCGGTCCAAACTCCCGGTGACCACCGGTCAGGAAGTCGGCGCAATGCGCAATCGGCCACGCGATCTGCTTCGTCCGGCCGGATCGCCACGCCCATTTGCGGCGCCGCCGAGCGCCTCGCGCTCGAG
>JBAUOM010000753.1:0-1685 GCA_049579765.1 Xanthobacteraceae bacterium | reverse complement strand
GCGTTGCCGCGCCTCGAGGCCGATTTCGAGGTGACCCCGCATGGACACGGCGGCTTGCGCGTGGTCGGCCGCGTGTCGGCCACCGTCGGCCAGACCTGCGTCGTGACGCTCGAGCCGGTCGAGAACGAAATCGACGAGGCGATCGATGTCGTCTTTGTCCCCGCTGCCGCGTTGCCGGCGACCGCCGCCGAGGAGGGCGGCGAGCTCGAGGTGCCGGCCGAGGATGCGCCGGAGCCGTTGGTCGGGGGCCGGATCGATCTCGGCGCGATCGCGACGGAATTCCTGACCCTGGCCATCGATCCCTATCCGCGCAAGCCCGGCGCCACGTTCGAGCCGCCCTCCGCCGACGGCGATTCGGCGCACCCGTTTGCGGCGCTCGCCGGCCTGAAGGGAAGACCGCACGGCAAGCGCACGTGATCCCCCCTGTTGCCTTCTCCACCCACACGGTATTCTCGCGTCATGCCCCACAAAGTCCGCATTGCGCTCGACGCCATGGGGGGTGACCATGGGGCAGCGGTGGTCGTCGCCGGCGCGCAGCTTTCGCTCAGCCGCCAGCCTGATATCGAGTTCCTGCTGTTCGGCGACCGCGCCGCCGTCGAGCCGCTGCTCGATGCCCGTCCGCAGCTCAAGTCCGCCTCGCAACTCGTGCACACCGACGTCATGGTGCAGATGCACGACAAACCGAGCCAGGCGCTGCGCCGGGGGCGCCGCAAGTCCTCGATGTGGATGGCGGTCGACGCGGTGAAGCGGGGCGAGGCGGACGTCGCGGTCTCCGCCGGCAATACCGGCGCCTTGATGGCGACGGCCAAGATCGACCTGCGGACCATGGCGGGCATCGACCGTCCGGCGATTGCCGCCATCTGGCCGACGCTGAGGGGGCGCTCCATCGTGCTCGATCTCGGCGCCTCGATCGGTGCCGATGCCGAGCATCTCATCGACCTCGCCGCCATGGGCAGCGCCATGGCGGGAGTGGTGGTGGGGCTGGAGCGGCCGACCGTCGGCCTGCTCAATATCGGGGTGGAGGAGGTCAAAGGGCTGGAGGAGGTGCGCAAGGCCGGCCAGATGCTGCGGGCGGGCGAATTCCCGCAGTTCGAATATTTCGGCTTCGTCGAGGGCGACGACATCGGCAAGGGAACGGTGGATGTGGTGGTGACCGAAGGTTTTTCCGGCAATATCGCGCTCAAGGCCGCGGAGGGCACGGCGCGCCAGATCAGCCAACTGCTCAGGCGCGAGATGAGCCGCACGCTCGCGCGCAGGCTCGGTTATCTCCTGGCGCGCGGCGCGTTCCGCGCGCTCGGCGAGAAGATGGACCCGCGCAAGTCGAACGGCGGGGTATTCCTCGGGCTCAACGGCATCGTCATCAAGAGCCACGGTGCCACCGATGCCGAGGGCTTCGCCTGCGCGGTCGATCTCGGCTACGACATGGTGCGGCACGAACTGCTCGCCAAGATCGGGCAGAGCCTGACGCGCCACCAGCGCGCCGCCATCGCGCCCCGCGCAGTCGGGGGGGCGGCCTCGTGACCGTGCTGCGGTCCGTGGTGCTCGGCTGCGGCAGCTATCTGCCGAGCCGGGTCCTCGCCAATGCCGAGCTGTCGCGGATGGTCGACACCTCCGACGAATGGATCACGCAGCGCACCGGCATTCGCGAGCGGCGGATCGCGGCGGAAGGGGAGGCCACCTCCGAC
>JBAUOM010000752.1:0-1541 GCA_049579765.1 Xanthobacteraceae bacterium | reverse complement strand
GGCCCTAGTGGGGCGCGAAGGCGCCGTCGGCGGCATCGTCAGCTTTGGCAACCTGCCGGCCTATTGCAAGATCGCGGTCAAATATGCCGGCAGCTTCGCGCAGCTGCGGGTCGGCGTCCTGAACGATGCGGCCGGGTCCCGGCGCCCACGCTCTTGACATGAGATCGGCCTAAGATTATTCTGTGCGTTTTTTCCCGGCCCAAACGCGGCTGGGGCGAGGGGTACGGCGGGTGCCGTCATATGGGGTTAAGTCGGCCTGTGTAAACGAACCGGGGGGCAAGTTAGGGGTGTGTAGATGAGTCCGTCTCTGTTCAGTACCGCGAACGGGTCGCCGATCGAAACCATGACCGAGCGGCCGCCGCTCACCTGGGGCGCAGCAACCGCCGCCGAGCGCGGGCCGGTGATCGCGACCTTGCGCAATCCCAACCACCGCAACGCGGTCGGCAGCCATGCCGGCGGCTATTCGGTCTATCGCGCGCTCGCGATCGCGGCGCGCACGCTCGCCCACGACCATGTCGCCGATCTCACCGACACCGCGCCGGTCGAGCGCATCGGGCCGCACCGGCAATGGTTCGATGCCGGCAAGATCGTGTCGCTCGATCCGTGGGGACATCTCGTCGGCGACGCGTTCCGCGATCATCTCGCGCGCGGCTACGACATCCGGCCGAGCATCGCGGTCACCCGCGCCCATATCGACATGCCGGAGGTGCGCGCCGCCATCGCCGCCGGGCGCGTCCGCGTCGACGGCGACATCGTATCCGCGCGCGGCAGTGTGCGCGTGATGAAGGCGGCGATCGATCCGGTCTGGTACCTGCCCGGCATCGCCGAGCGCTTCGGCCTCGCCGAGGCGGATCTGCGAAGGGGACTCCACGAGCAGACCGGCGGCATGTATCCGGAGCTGGTGACGCGGGGCGACCTCAAGGTGTTCCTGCCGCCGATCGGCGGCACCACCATCTACTGCTTCGGCGATCCTGCCAGGCTCGGCGACGGCGTGACGCCGCTCGCCTGCCGCGTGCACGACGAGTGCAACGGCTCCGACGTGTTCGGCTCCGACATCTGCACCTGCCGCCCCTACCTCGCCCACGGCATCGAGATCGCCATCCAGATGGCGCAGGCCGGCGGCGTGGGCCTTGTGGTCTACAATCGCAAGGAAGGCCGCGCGCTCGGCGAGGTCACCAAGTTCCTGGTCTACAACGCGCGCAAGCGCCAGAAGGGCGGCGACCGTCCCGACGGCTATTTCAAGCGCACGGAATGCGTCGCCGGCGTGCAGGACATGCGCTTCCAGGAGCTGATGCCCGACGTGCTGCACTGGCTCGGCATCACCCGCATCCATCGCTTCGCTTCCATGAGCGACATGAAATGCGACGCGCTCGTGCGCCAGGGCATCGAGATCGACGAGCGCGTGCCGCTGCCCGACGACATGATTCCCCCCGATGCGCGGGTGGAGATCGAGGCCAAGATCGCCGCCGGCTACTTTGCCGGCGATCGCCCGCCCGGCGACTATGCCGGCACGGTCGGACGCAGCCTGCACGAATGACGGC
>JBAUOM010000751.1:0-13400 GCA_049579765.1 Xanthobacteraceae bacterium | reverse complement strand
CGATCTAGCTTCTTGTCTGAGCATGATCTTTTCCGAAAACCGCTGCACACTTTTCGGGATCATGCTTTAGATCGGCCGCGAGGACAGCGTCATCGCCGGCCTGCGCCTTCCGGCCGCATCAAGCCGGCCGGGGACTGCGCGGGCCTGCCTTGCTACTATCCGGCCATGCGGATCAGGGCGGTACCGGTTGCGTGCGTCATCATGCTGCTGACGGGCTGTGGCCTGGCGGATCAGTATTCCGTCATGCCGAAAATCCTGCGGCAGCCCAGCGCGGAGCCTCGCCCGCCGGCCCCGGAGCCGGATGCCGGAGAGTTGGTTCGCGTCGCCGCCAATACGGTGTTCACCGCTCCTCCGCACACGGTCGCGGTCTCGCGGCCGCGTCGCATCACCGATCAAGACTTCAGCGTCTGCGTGAAGGCGGTCGTTCCCAGTCTCATCGACAGCCAGCCGCGGCCGGTGACCCTGCTCGTGATGATCGAGAACGGCAGGTTGACCGATCGTCACCGCGCCGGGGTCAATGACGGCTGCGAGCGCGAGACCTATGAAAAGGTGAATTTGCACGCGGCGAAATGAAATGCGCGCGCGCCGTTCGGGACGAAGGGGATCGCAGGTTCAATTCCTGCCGTTGCGACGGCTGCCGTCTCGCCGCTGGTTTCGCGCCGGTCAAAGCAGGGTCCGATGCGCGCGCCGGCGCGCTGCGCTGGTCGGCCGTGCGCTGTCGTCACCAGCCCTTGCGCACCGCGCGCCAGCCCTCGCAATAGACCCGTTGCTCGTCCGAGCTGTGGGCGTTCGGAGGCGTGCAGTAGCTCGCCGCGTAGCCGGTCTCCGCCTCGGCTCCGGCTCGGACTTGCGCGGACGAGGAGGTCGCTCCGGTCAGGGCGAGCACACTGGCGAGCCCTGCCGCGAGCGCGATGGTCGTGGCCGCCGTTCTCATGGTTGCACCTTACCGTTGATCTGCCGACGCGGCGAGCATGCCACCGGAACCGCCGGCCGACTGTGAAGCAGCTCATAGAGGGGGGGAGATTGCGCGGACCCCATGGCGCACGCCTTGACCGAATCGCCGACGCCTGCATCGACGCTCCTATGACCGTGCCGATCACGCCGACGGCGCATTGCCGAGCTTTCTCTGCACGCGCTGGTCAAAGCGGGCGACGTTGACGACGACGCGCTGGTGCCAGCCGTCGCCGATCGGCTCGCGCTCGTCGCGCGCCTCGACCCGGAACGAGAGCGTGCGGCCCTCGATGCCGACGAGCTCGGCGGTCGCGTAGACTCGCATTCCGACCGGGGTGGCGGCGAAATGGCGCACGTCGAGATGGATGCCGAGGCTCTGATGTCCGTCCGGCAGCAGGTGCTCGACCGCCGCCAGCGCCGCCGCTTCGATGACGTTGATCATCACCGGCGTCGCCAGCACCGGCACCCGCCCGCTGCCGACGCGGGGCGCCGTATGCTCGACGCCGACCAGTAATTCCGCCGATCCCTTCAGTCCCACCTTCACCTTCGACAAGTCCGTCATGCGAGCCCCTCGAACCGCGGCGACCAGGCACACCGGCGGTCGCCGGTATCGCTCCGTGCTTATACCCCTTCGGAGGCGCGCATGTGTTGTCAGCGCTCGAGAAACGCCGCGAGCATGACGGCGGCGAAAAGCACCAGCGGGAGCCAGCCATCGTCGAGGAAGCGCCTGGCCGACCGGCGCAGCGCATCGATCATCGCTCGCATGGCGGCGCCGCCGGGACGCACGACGCCCGGCCCAGGGCGGGCCTTGGCCAGCGCCACCGAAGTCGCGAGCGCCGGCTTGGCGACGCGCATCTCCATCCCGCTTTCTCCATGTCACGATTGGTGTCTGCTTGCGGCACTCACATATCCGCTTGAAGGCGGAATGCTTTGCCGCCCTTGCCGCCGCTTGGCCGCAATTGCCGCCATCGCGAGTGCGGCGGCGCTTTATCGGACCGGGTTCGCGCGACTCGCGCTCTGGTCCCTGGGCGACATCCCTCGACAGCGCCCGCCGGGCCGGCGCGGCCGGCATTGCGATTTTCGTCGACCATGCGTTGCGATCGGCGCAAGGCCGCTTCAATCGGGGCAATTTCGCAAGAGCCGGATCGGACGCGGACGCTAACATCGGCGGCAGTCTCGGTGACCGAGTCCGCGAGCGTAAATCCGAGGCGACACCTAGGTCCGACCGGGCGGGATGAGTGAGGGTGCTGCTGCCAGGCTCTGCTCACTCCGCCGGGTCGCCAACAAGGCCGGTCCGTTTCCCCCGCCGGATCCGCTTCGACGTAGGTTCCTGGGCCGGTGGTTCCCCCCGCCACCGGCCCTTTCCTGTTGCGGGCAAGGGCGCGCCCGGCTCGAAAGAAGTGCTGGCGGCAACTTGCCGGCGTCGCGTCCTTGCGTTGATTTATCCGTTCGTGCTTCTACTTTGAGTCCACGCCCGGACCGGGTGCAAGGCCGGGCGATGCGAGAGCACGGGCACATGCGAGGTTCGCCGACCGCCGATGCGCCAAGCCGCGGGGACCACGACCCGGCGGAGCCCGCGGCATGACATTCGGCGGGGGCGCAAGCGCGACGGACCTGAAGTCGCCGGCCGCGGGCTTTGCTTCCTCGCCGGTTCTTGCTCTGGTTGCCGGCGCGTTCGTGATCGGGATTTTCGCCATCGACACGGTGACGACGCTCGATATTGCCATTGCGGTGCTCTACGTCGTGGTGGTGCTGCTGGCCGCCAACTTCCTGCAGCGGCGCGGCGTCCTCATCGTATCGTCGGGGTGCATGGCGCTGACGGTGCTGAGCTACGTGCTGTCGCACCGCATCGCCGCGGACACCGCGCTGGTCAGGGCCCTCATGAGCCTTTCGGCGATCGCAGCGACCACGTTTCTGGCATTGAAGAATCAATCGGCCAACCTGGCGCTGCGCGAGCAGGCCCGGCTTCTCGACCTCACCCACGATTCGATTTTCGTCCGCGACATGAGCGACGTGATCCTCTATTGGAACCGCGGGGCGGAAGAGCTCTATGGCTGGCGGCGGGACGAGGCCGTCGGCCAAGTCTCCCATCAACTGATGCAGACGGCCTTTCCGGCGCCGTTGGAAGACATTACGGCGCAGCTGCTGCGCGTTGGCCGCTGGGAAGGCGAGCTCGTTCATACCAGGCGGGACGGGTCTCGTGTCACGCTCTCGAGCCGCTGGTCGTTGCAGCGCGACGCGCGGGGGCGGCCGGTAGCAATAATGGAAACCAACAATGACATCACCGAACGCAATCAGGCGCAGGAAGCTCTGCGCCGGACGCAGGCGGAACTCGCGCACGTCAATCGCGTGATGACGCTCGGAGAGCTGACCGCTTCGATCGCGCACGAGGTCAACCAGCCGCTTGCCGGCATCGTCACCAATGGCGCGGCCTGCCTCCGCTGGCTCGACCGCAAGCCGCCCGACCTGGATGAGACGCACGCCGCGGTGGAGAGCATGATCGCCGACGGCATGCGCGCCAGCGAAGTAATCAAGCGGATTCGCGCGCTCTCCAAAAAGACCGAGCCGCAGAAGACGCGGCTGGAGGTCAACCACCTCATCAACGACGTGGTCCGCCTGGTGGAGCGCGAGATGCGCGATCAATTCGTCTCGCTGCGGCTGGAACTCGAGCCCGTGCTGCCCCCGGTGCTCGGCGATCGGGTGCAACTGCAGCAGGTGATCATCAACCTGGTGATGAACGCCATGGAGGCGATGGCGGCCGTCACCGGCCGTGCCCGCGAATTGGTCATCCGTTCGTATCGGCCCGAACCCGGACAGGTGCTGATCGAGGTCCGCGACGCCGGCGTCGGCATCGAGCCCGAGAACCTCGACCGCCTCTTCAGCGCCTTCTTCACCACCAAGCCCAACGGCATGGGGATGGGGTTGTCGATTTGCCGGTCGATCGTCGAAGCCCACGGCGGAAGGATATGGGCCACGCGCAACGCCGATGCGGGCGAGACGTTTCTGTTCACTCTGCCGTCGTCGCGGGAGGTTGCGTCGTGACGGAAAGTGCTCCCCGACCGTGCTGCGTGGTCAGCAGCGCCAAGCGGATCGAGCGCGATGACGCCGTTCACTGCGACGAATGCCCGACGCGCCGTCGCGGTCGAATTTTTCCGTCGCTTGCCGATCGCCTGGTCTCGTGACGAATGACTAAGGAAGTGTCAGAATCGCAGCCGGTCGTGTTTGTCGTCGATGACGACGCGTCCGTGCGCAACGCACTAAGCAATCTTTTCCGCTCCGTAGGCTTGCGGGCGGAGTTGTTCGGCTCGGCATCGGAGTTCCTGCAGCGCAAGCTTCCGCAGGTTCCGAGCTGCCTGGTCCTCGACATCAGGCTGCCGGGGCGGAGCGGCCTCGACTTTCAGACCGAATTGGCCAACGCGAATATCCACATCCCGATCATCTTCATGACCGGCCACGGCGACATCCCGATGACGGTGAGGGCCATGAAGGCCGGAGCGGTCGACTTCCTGACCAAGCCGTTTCGCGACCAGGATATGCTCGACGCCGTTTCGACGGCGATCGAGCGCGATCGAAAAAGGCGCGAAGACGAGGAAGTCCTGGCGGGCCTGCGGGCTCTCTTCGCATCGTTGACGGCGCGCGAGCAGGAGGTGCTGGCGCTGGTCGCCGCCGGACTCATGAACAAACAGATCGCAGCCGAGATCGGGCTCGCCGAGATCACCGTGAAGATTCACCGCGGCCACGTCATGAAGAAAATGGGGGCGAGGTCGTTGGCCGACCTGGTGAGAATGGCGGAGCTGCTCGGAGTGCGGCGCGCGAAGTCGTAACGCGCGCAAACCTAAGTATGATTTTCCGGCATCGCTCAATAGTGCAGTGTGTCCTTGCGGCGCTGCCACGACGAGGCGCCTGTCCCGTCGAAAAGATCGAGTGTCGTGAGGAAGGACCGAGTGCCTTGGGTCAAGTTCCGGTGATTTCGATCATCGATGACGATGCATCGGTCCGCGCTGCCACCAACCGGCTGGTGCGGTCGCTTGGATACATCGCCTGCACGTTTGCGTCGGCCGACGAGTTCCTGCGCTCGCCGCGGTTGGACACGACGTCGTGCGTGATCGCGGACATTCAGATGCCGGGCATGAGCGGCGTGGAGCTGCAGGACCTCCTGCTCGCCCAGGGACGCCGCCTGCCGATCATTTTCGTCACGGCGTTCCCGGACGAGAACGTGCGGGCACGGGCGCTGGATGCCGGAGCGGTATGCTTCCTGAGCAAGCCGTTCGACGGTGCGACGCTGGTGAAATACCTCGATGTCGCGCTCGAGGAGCGTTGCCGCGCAGCCGGCGAGTGATTTCTCCGCCTCGAGGCGTGCATTTTCGAACGAGCGTTGCAAGCCACGGCGCGCGCCGGCGCAAGCGATTCCAGCGGCCGAAGATCAGGCATTAAACCAACGTATGTCTCGCACAAACCAATGCGGCGTCGAAGCAACCCTCCGTAGGATGGTGCCGGCCGTCGCGGTGGAGCTAGCCTCACATTGGGCCTGCCACTCGTGGCTGGAGGGCGCGGTCCGAATATCGGAGGCGAATTCCATGTTGACCAACGCGCCGTCTACGCCCGTGACCTCGCATCGCCTTCTCGGCCGTTCCCCTGCGCGACCGCTGCAGCATCCGGGGTCGCCGTCGTTCGAATGGCGCCCCCGTCCCGAGCGGGTGCCGGTGCCCGGCGCTCACGAGGCCCTCACGCTGCGCGATCGGTCTGTCGGTCCGGCGGTGGAAATTTCTCCGGCCGATATCGTGAAGCGCCGCGCCGTCGCTTGGGACGGCATGGCGGGCGAGATCGTGCAAGCAACGCGACGCGAGAGGGTCGAGTATCGCTTCCGCGCGCAACGTCACCTGCTCGCCGTCTACGAGCAAGGCGTGCGCCACGACGGCGACACCCTGGTCGAGGGCCTGCCCCGATCGACGCTTCGGGACTTCAAGCGCAAGCTCACTTTCGTTCCCGCCGGGCACGAATATCGCGAATGGCAGCAGCCGCGCACGCTCGCTCGCGTGGTGTACTTCTATTTCGAGCCGGCCAACATGCCGCTCCAGTCGGAGAGCGGCGTCACCGGAGCGCCGCTGGCGGCGCGGCTGTTCTTCGAAGATGCGACGTTGTGGAACACCGCGCTCAAGCTCGAGGCGCTGATCGAAGGCGGCGGCCCCGCCAACAGGCTCTATCTCGAGGCGCTCGGGAATGTCCTGGCGCACGAGATCGTACGTCTCAACGCGCCGACGCGCGGGATCGAACCGCAGGCGCGGGGCGGCCTCGCCGCTTGGCAGGAGCGCACCGTCACCTCCTACATCGAGGAGCACGTTGCCGAGCAAATCCCGCTGGCGACGCTCGCGCGGCTCGTCCGCCTGAGCCCGTATTATTTCTGCCGGGCCTTCAAGCAGTCCTTTGGCCTGCCGCCGCATCGCTATCACAACGAGCGGCGCATCGAGCTGGCCAAGAGCTTGTTGGCCAAGCCCATGTCCTCGGTGACCGAGACCGGCTTGGCGCTCGGCTTCAGCGAGACCAGCTCGTTCACGGCGGCCTTTCGCAAGGCCACCGGGCTCACTCCGACGACCTATCGCCGAAGCCTCGGCTGAGCGCTCGGGAGGAGCGGGCAGGGCGTCGGCGCAAGCGCGAGCAAGTGGCGGCAATCCGCGGCAAATCTTGCGCGGAGGGGATGACTAGATCGGTTTATCGAGCTTGTCGGCGGAGCAGCCGCGGCGAGCTCGGATGCAAGACGAGGGAAAAGATGCAAACGACACGCCTGTCGATGGCCGCGATCGCGGCGGTGCTCCTGAACTACGGCTCTGCCTGCGCGCAAGTCGGCGCGGTATCGTCCGCGCCTTCGCCGCTCGGCATGACGTCGCCGCTCGGCATCGGACCGGCTCCCGCCGTGCCCGGCACCGGAATTCCCCTGGGTGCGACCGAACTGAACTCGCCCGGCGTGAGCGCCATGACCTCCGGCGTATCCCCGCTCGGTCCGGCGGCGCTCAGCACGACCACCTGCAGCGGCATCAACTCGATGGCGGGGAATCTGTCCGGCACCAGCTCCATGACGGGCAGCTCGTCCGGCACCGGAATGTCGACCCCGGGCGCGTCCGCCTCGTCTACGCTGTTCGACGGCGGCGGCAATGTGGGAACCACCTCGGGCACGTGCGCGAGCATCACCGGCACGACGCCGGGACAGCCTGCGGCCTCGGCCTCGTCGCCGACCGGAATGGCTTCGTCGGCGTCGGTCGGCCGCGTGGGCATTCCGATGGGCTCGACCGAGCTCGGCGTCGGAGGGTTGAGTCCGATACCGCAGATCGTGACGCCCAATCCATCGGCGCCGTCCATGATCCTCGCCGCGCCGTGCTCGAGCACCGGGACTGCTGCAATGGGCGCAACGTCTTCGACGACTGGCACGCTTTCCGGCTCCTGCTGAGCGGCGTCAGGAATGGGGGAGAGTCTGATGCGACGACGAGTTGTAATTCTCGCGGCTGCGCTGGTCGTGGTGCTCGCGATCGGAGGGGTCCTCGCCGCCGTCCAGCGGCTCCCGCTCGAGCGGCCGGGAACGGTGCCCGCTTCGATTCCACCGCCGGTGCCGGTGGTCGCCGGCGTGGTCGATAGCCGCGACGTGCCGATCTATCTCGAGGGCGTCGGCACGGTCATCGCCTACAATACGGTCGTGGTGCGCAGCCAGATCCAGGGGCAGATCACCAAGATCGCTTTCACCGAAGGACAAAGCGTTCATGCCGGCAACCTGCTCGCGCAGATCGATCCGCGGCCTTACCAGGCACAGATCGACCAGGTGACTGCCACCCGCGATCGCGACCGTGCCCAGCTCATGAACGCCCGGGCCAATCTCGGTCGCTACACCCAGCTCGGGAAGGAAGGCTGGGCCACTCCGCAACTGGTGGAGACCCAGACGGCCCAGGTGGCCCAGCTCGAGAATGCCATCAAGGCGGATGAGGCGCTGATCGAAGCGGCGCAAGTTCAGCTCGGCTATACCAGGCTGACCTCGCCGATCGACGGCGTCACCGGCGTGCGGCAGGTCGACATCGGCAACATCATCCACCCGACCGACCCGAACGGTCTCGTCGTGGTCACGCAGATCGAGCCGATCTCGGTCATCTTCACGTTGCCCGAGACCGACCTCCCGCGCATTCAGCAGCAGATCGCCAAGGGGCCGCTCGCGGTGTTGGCCTACAGCCAGGACGACACGATCAAGCTCGGCGAGGGCAAGCTCATTCTGGTCAACAACGAGATCCTTCAGACGACCGGCACGGTCCAGCTCAAGGCGGAATTTCCCAACTCGACGCACCGGCTGTGGCCGGGCGAGCTGATCAATGTCCGGCTCCTGCTCGAGACGCGCCACGACGGCCTCACCATCTCCGCCTCGGCCGTGCAGCAGGGACAGAAAGGCGTCTTCGCCTACGTCATCGCGCCCGACAGCACCGTGCAGTTGCGTCCGATTTTAGTCTCGCAGATCCGCGGCGGGCAGGCGCTGATCGATGCCGGGCTCAGCGCGAACGAGCAGGTCGTCGTCGATGGACAGTACAAGCTTCGGCCGGGCGCCCATGTGACCGTCCTGCATGGTAAGGCGGCCGAGGAGGCCGCGGCGCAGAGCGCACAGCAGATCGCGATCCCATGAACATCTCGGCGCCCTTCATCGCGCGTCCGGTCGCCACCGTCATGCTGATGGTGGGCGTGCTGCTGGCAGGCCTCGTATCCTATCGCCTGCTTCCGGTCGCGGCGCTGCCGAACGTCAATTTCCCGACCCTCCAGGTGAGCGCCCAGCTGCCGGGCGCCGATCCGCAGACCATGGCATCATCCGTGGCGACGCCGCTGGAGACGCAGTTCGGCCAGATCCCGGGTCTCCGACAGATGACGTCGGCAAGTGCGCTCGGCTACACCCAGATCACCTTGCAGTTCGATCTGAGCCGGGCGATCGACGGGACGGTCAGCGACACGCTCTCGGCGATCAACGCGGCGTCCGCGCGGCTGCCGGCGTTGCCGTATCCGCCGACCATCCGCAAGGTCAATCCGGCTGACACCCCGATCCTGGTGCTGGCCCTGACCTCCGATACCTTGCCGCTCACCAGGGTCGACGCCTATGCGGAGAACATCCTGCAGGAGAAGATCTCGCAGATATCCGGCGTCGGTCTGGTGGGGATCGCCGGCCAGCAGACGCCGGCGATCCGCGTCCAGGTCGATCCCCAGGCGCTGGCCGCGCGCGGCATCGCCCTGGAGGACGTCCGCAACGTCATCAGCCAGGCCAATGTCGACCAGCCGAAAGGCACGCTCAACAGTCCGCGCACCAGCTACACGCTCAGTACCAACGATCAACTGCTCAAGCCTGAGGATTACAATTCGCTGATCCTGGCATACCGCAACGGCTCGCCGGTGCATCTGCGCGACGTCGGCAAGGCAATCGACGGACCGGAGAACGACCTGATCGCCGGCTGGTACAACCGGCAGCGCGCGATCATCATGCCGATCCAACGCCAACCCGGCGCCAACGTCGTCGACACCGTCGAGCGGGTCAAGGCGATGCTGCCGGTGTTCCAGGCCGAGATTCCAGCCGGCATCAAAATCAGCATCATCTCCGACCGCACCGCGACCATCCGCGCCTCGATCAGCGACGTGCAGTTCACGCTGCTGCTGACGGTCGCGTTGGTGGTCATGGTGATCTTCCTGTTCCTGCGCAATTTCTGGGCCACGATCATTCCGGCCGTCACCGTGCCCTTGTCGCTCGTCGGCACGTTCGCGGTGCTCTACGAGCTGGGCTACAGCCTGGACAATCTCTCGCTGATGGCGCTGTCGATCGCCGTCGGCTTCGTGGTCGACGACGCGGTCGTCGTCATCGAGAACATCGTGCGCCATCTCGAGCAGGGCCTCTCGCCGCTGCAGGCAGCACTCACGGGAGCGCGCGAGATCGGCTTCACCATTGTCTCGATCACGCTGTCGCTGATCGCGGTGTTCATCCCGCTGTTCTTCATGAGCGGGTATGTCGGGCTCCTGTTCCGCGAATTTGCGGTCGCCGTCAGCGTGGCGCTCGTCCTCTCGCTGTTGATTTCGCTCACGCTTACGCCGATGATGTGTTCGCGTCTGCTCAAGCCGAACGGCGCCGAGCACGGACGGCTCTACCGCTTGTCCGAACGCGGCTTCGACGGCGTGCTCCATCTCTATGAGGCCGGCCTCAAAGTCGTGCTGCGGCACCGCTTCGTCACCCTCATGGTGATGCTCGGGACCATCGCCCTGACCGGTTGCCTCTATGTCGTGGTGCCGAAGGGGTTCTTTCCGCAGCAGGATACCGGCTTGATCATCGGCTTGGCGGAGGCGGCGACGGACATCTCCTATGCCGCGATGGCCGAGCGCCAGCAGGCCGTGATCGACGCGGTGCTGGAAGATCCCGCAGTCGATTCGATCGGCTCGGCCATCGGCGTCGGCGGCGGCAACACGACGGAAAATACCGGCCGGCTGTTCATCGCGCTCAAGCCGCACGACCAGCGCGATGCCAGCGCCGACCGGGTGATCCGGCGGCTGCAGCGGCAGCTCGCCCGCATCCAGGGGATCACGCTCTACATGCAGGCCGCGCAGGACATCACCATCGGCGGCAGATTGAACAAGACCCAGTACCAGTACACGTTGGCGGACGCCGATCCCGGCGAGCTCGATCACTGGGTCCCGCTCTTCCTCGAGAAGATCAAGGCCATCCCGAGCATCACGGATGTCGCCACCGATCAGGAGAATGCGGCGCCGTTGCTCGATATCGCCATCAATCGCGAAGTCGCCTCGAGCTACGGCATCCTGCCGTCGGCCATCGACAACACGCTCTACGATGCGTTCGGCCAGCGGATTGTTTCGACGATGTACACGATGAACCAACAGTATCACGTCGTGATGGAAGTCGCGCCCAAGTTCCAGTTTGGGCCCGAGGCGCTCAACGACATCTACCTCAGCTCGTCGACCGGGCAGCAGGTGCCGCTGCGCACGCTGATCAAGGACGTGGTCAAGGTGGCGCCGCTGGTGGTCAACCACCAGGGCCAGTTCCCGTCGGTGACGATCTCCTACAACCTGGTGCCGGGTACCTCGATCGGGGAGGCGGTGACCGCCATTCAGCAGGTCGAGAAGGAGCTCGGCAAGCCGCTGTCGCTGGTCACGAGTTTCCAGGGCAGCGCCCAGGCCTTCGAAAGCTCGCTCGCGAGCATGCCGATGCTGATCGCCGCGGCGCTCGTCGTCATCTATCTCATCCTGGGCATGCTCTACGAGAGCGCGATCCACCCCCTGACCATCCTCTCGACCTTGCCGTCGGCCGGGCTGGGCGCGTTGCTGCTGCTCATGGCGTTTCACTTCGACCTGAGCGTGATCGCGATCATCGGCATCATCCTGCTCATCGGCATCGTCAAGAAAAACGGCATCATGCTTATCGACTTCGCACTCGATGCCGAGCGCAACCACGGCATGACCCCGGAGCAGGCGATCTACCAGGCCTGCGTGCTGCGTTTCCGCCCGATCCTCATGACCACCATGGCGGCGCTCCTGGGCGCCGTGCCGCTCATGGTCGGAGCCGGCACCGGCTCGGAGCTCCGGCAGCCGCTCGGCTACGCCATCGTCGGCGGCCTTGCCGTGAGCCAGCTGCTTACGCTCTACACCACCCCCGTGGTCTTCCTCTACCTCGACCGCTTCACCAAGCGCTCGCGCCCGCGGCCGCCGGAGATGGACGCCGTACGACGGCCAGCACCCGAGCGCGCTCCAGCCGGTTAGAGTCCGTTTCCCGCCGGCAACGGCCAGCAGATCGCGTGTCGTCACGATTTCAGCGCGGGGCCGCAGCTTACGGCAAAACGCGCGGATGCGGCTGAAATTCGCCGGGCCCGAATTGCCGAGGAGCCGCCTCTTCACCCGCGTTTCAGCCGCGCGAGGCCGAAGATCGAGGCAAGTCCCTCCGGTTACAGCAAGACCGAGCAAGTCATTTGCCGCCGGCGGCAATAGCGTGCCGGCGTTCAATGCGCAGCGAGGGTACCCGCAATGGGAAGCAGATCCATCAGCCGTCATCAGATCGTACAGTTTGCGCGAATGACCTTTCCGGTCGTCGGGCTGCTGGGGGCCGTGTCGTCGGCGGCGCCGCAAGCCCAGCCCATCGCCGCCGCGCCGGCGGTGACAGGTGCCTGTGCGGGCGATAATGGCGGGATCAGGCTGCCTCCCGGATTTTGCGCCGCGGTCTTCGCGGACAATATCGGCCATGCGCGCCACCTCGTCGTCGCCCCCGACGGGGTCGTCTATGTGAACACCTGGAGCGGACGCTACTATCGCAACGACACGCTCCCCGCCGGCGGATTCCTGGTGGCGCTGCGGGACACGCACGGCGCTGGGCATGCTGACGTGGTCATGCGCTTCGGCGAGACCCGCGAGCAGGGCAGCGCCGGCGGCACCGGCATCGCGCTCCATAACGGCGCGCTCTATGCGGAGGTGAACGATCGCATCGTGCGCTATGCCTTGCCGCCGGGCGCGATCGTGCCCACCGGCGCGCCCGAAACGATCGTGTCTGGATTGCCCCTGACCGGCGACCATCCCATGCATCCCTTTGCGATCGATGCGCGGGGCGTGCTCTACGTCGATCTGGGCTCCGCCACCAACGCCTGCCAGGTCGAGAACCGCATGCCCAACTCGGCCGGGCACCAGCCGTGCACCGAGCTCGAAACCCGGGCCGGCATCTGGCGCTACGACGCCGACCGCATCGGGCAGCGTTTTTCCCCCGCCGAGCGCTTCGCCACCGGATTGCGCAACGGCGAAGGCATCGCGTTCGATCCCGCGGGCAGGATTTTGGCCACCCAGCATGGGCGCGACCAGCTGCGCGAGAACTGGGCGCGCTTTTACAGCCCGGAGCAGGGCGCCAACGAGCCGGCGGAGGAACTGGTGCAGCTTCAGCAGGGCGCCGACTACGGTTGTGCTACTTCGACCTGACCCGGAACAAGCTTGTCCTCGCCCCCGAATACGGCGGTGACGGCGGCAACGCGGTCGGCCCGTGTGCGCAGAAACGTGCCCCGATTGCAGCCTTCCCGGCGCACTGGGCGCCCAATAATCTCGCGCTCTACGACGGCAGGCAATTTCCCGTCGCCTACAGAGGCGGAGCATTCATCGCGTTTCACGGCTCGTGGAACCGGGCACCGTTTGCCCAAGGCGGTTACAACGTGGTGTTCCAGCCGCTCGCCGACGGCAAGCCGAGCGGACATCACGTCGTCTTCGCCGACGGATTTGCCGGCGCGATCGAAGAGCCGGGTCAAGCCGCACACCGCCCGGCCGGCGTCGCCGTGGGACCGGACGGAGCGCTCTACATCTCGGACGACCAGCGCGGGCGGATTTGGCGCCTGACATATCGCGGCCCTGCCACGGCGGCCGTCGCGGCCGCGCCCGCTGCATCATCTCGCGCCGACAACTCGGCGCCGGGG
>JBAUOM010000750.1:0-2964 GCA_049579765.1 Xanthobacteraceae bacterium | reverse complement strand
CGGGCATGGTGCCGCCGGCCCTGCGCCACCGCCCGCCTAGAGCGGGATGATTTTTCGTCGAATCATCATCCCGCTCTAAGCTTTTGTTTTGCGCGTGATCTTTTCCGAAAACCGGTATCCACTTTTCAGGATCACGCGCTAGCGTCCGCTCCCTGCGGTCGCGGCGTCAGAGCGCCACGAAGCGATACGCGGTGCCGCTGCGCTCCACCATGCCGTGGCCCGGCCACGGCAGGTGAAAGCCGATGAGCGCGGTGCGCTCGGTGGCGAGACGGTCGAGCAAGCGCCTGCGCGTGGCGACGGCGCGATCGCTGTCGTAGTCGCTGCCCCAGCGCCAGTCCGGGCGCGCGAACGATACCGCCGGATGCGAGAGCGCGTCGGCTCCGATCAGCAGCCTGTCGCCGCCGCTTTCCACCAGCACCGACATATGGCCGGGCGTGTGGCCGCCGGTCTCGACGAAGCTCACGCCGGGCACGACCTCCTCCCCTGCCCTTCGACGCTCGACCTTGCCTTCGAGGCGCTTGAGGACGCGCGCGCTTCCCCGCGCCATGCCCTTGAGCCAATCCGGCACGCGCGTGTGGGTGTCGGGATCGGTCCAGAAATCCCATTCCTGCGCTGAGATCACATAGCTGGCATTGGGAAACCGCTCGCTGTCGTCGAAATCGTCGATCGCGCCCCACAGATGATCGGCATGGCCATGGGTGAACACGACCTTGGCGATCTTTGCCGGCGCGATCCCCGCGGCCTCCAGGTTGTCGGCCAGCTTTCCGGCAGTGGGCTGGAAGTTCGCGCCCGAGCCGGCATCGACCAATGTAAGCTCGTCGCCGGCGCTGACGAGGCTGACATTGGTCGCAATCGGGCTTCCGCCGGGGGGCAGGCCATGGGCGGTGAGGAACGCCGCCGTTTCCGCCGGCGGCACTTGCGGCAGCGAAAACGACAGCGGCACCACCAATGCGCCGTCGCTCACCACCGCGACCTCGACGGCGCCGACGCGCCTTCGAAACACCGGGACCGCGGCATGGACGGGGCGCGTCCGCAGCAACAGGGCGGCAACAGCCGCGCCCAGACCCGCCAGCACCGCCCTGCGATCCGGGCCGTGGCCGGCCGCGAGGTCCGCCATCCGCAGCAGCATCGGCACTACTCGACCTTCGGCGCCGTTCCGGTCTCCGGCGTCACATCGATCGCCCGCGCGCGGCCGGTGACCTTGGCTTGTCCGGGAAGACAATTCGTCATGCACGGGATCTTGCCCCAAAATTCCTTCTCCGCAACTTCTCGGTCATCGTCGACGAAATTCGGCTGGTTCGGCAGCTTGATCGAGGTGAAGTCCCTCTCGTTCAGCTCGAAGTTCTCGTCCTTGATGATGTCGTTGATGTAGAGCACGTAGGCGGTGACGGCGTACAGCTCGTCGTTGCTCAGCGACTGCGCGTTGCCGAACGGCATCGAGCGGCGGATGTAGTCCATGACCGTGGAGGCGTAAGGCCAGTACGAGCCGATCGACTTGACCGGGTCGTGGCTCGCCAAGGTGCCGGCCCCGCCCATCAGAATCGGCCAGCGCCCGGCGCTTTCGCCGAATTCGCCGTGGCAGGCGGCGCAGCGCTCCAGGTAGAGCGTTTCACCCGCCTTGACGGTGCCCTTGCCGACCGGCAGGCCCTGGCCGTCCGGGCGGATATCGATGTCCCAGCCGGCGACCTCCTCCGGCGTCGCAACGCGCCCGATGCCGAGATGCTTGACCGCCGGCGGCGAGCCGGCCTGGGTCGCGGGTTGCGCAGCGGGCGCGGCGGCCGAGCGCAGGGCGCCGAGGCTCATCAGCCCGGCGCCCAGCACGGCGGCCAGCGCCAGCGCATCAAGAGACCTCGACATTCTCGACCTCGCCGTTCTCGTGGACCTGCCACGTCTGAATGCCGTTGTTGTGATAGATCGAGTTCACACCGCGATGCTTGCGCAGCTCGCCCTTGGTCGGCTGCACGTAGCCGGTCTCGTCCATCGCGCGCGACTGCAGCAACAGCTCGCGGCCGTCCCAGTCGAACTCGTAGTAGAAGCGGCTGAGCGCCTTGTCCCAGGCCGGGCCGTCGATCCTGGCGGTGCGCCAGTTGCGGCCGCCGTCGAGCGAGACGTCCACGCGCGCGATCTTGCCGCGTCCGGACCACGCCAATCCCGACAATACCGTGAAACCCGACTTGTGCTTGAGCGGCGCCTGCGGGCTGGGATTGGTGATCACCGACTTGGCGTCCATCACGTAGGTGAAGCGCCTGGCAATACCGTTCTCGAGCAGGTCGGTGTATTTCGACGTTTCCTCGCGCTGATGCCAAGGCTCGTCGCCGACTTCGATCCGCCGCAGCCACTTCACCCACATATTGGCTTCCCAGCCCGGTATCACCATGCGAACGGGATAGCCGTTTTCCGGATAGAGCATTTCGCCGTTCATGCGATAGGCGACGAGGACATCGTCGAGCGCCTTCGCGAGCGGCAGCGAGCGCGACATCGCCGCGGCATCGCCGCCTTCCAGCAGCAGCCATTTGGCATTCGCCCTGAGCCCGGCCTCTTCCAGCAGAACCTTGAGCGGCACCCCGGTATACATCACGCAATGCACCATGCCGTGCGTGAACTGCGCGCCGTTGAGCTGGGCGCCGCGCCATTCCATGCCGGAATTCGCCGCGCACTCGCAGAAATAGGCGCGGTTGACACGCGGCATGCGCTTGATGTCGTCGAGCGTGAAGATCAGCGGCTTGTCGACGAGGCCGTGCAGGATGAGCCGGTAGTCGGCGGGGTCGACCTCGGCGATGCCGGCGTGGTGGCGTTCGAAGCACAGGCCGTTGGGCGTAATGACGCCGTCAAGCGCGTGCAGCGGCGTGAAACTGACGGAGCTTTGCGGGGTCGCGGTGAGCCATGCGACATCCCGGCGGACGACCCGGGCTTCATGCTGCGAGGGCTTGCCGTATTTGCGCACGGCGACGCCGTCACCCAGCG
>JBAUOM010000749.1:0-3384 GCA_049579765.1 Xanthobacteraceae bacterium | reverse complement strand
TTCGAGCGCGCGCCGCGCCGCTTCGAGCGCGGCATCGTCGGCATCCGCCGGCACCCGCAGCGGCTCGCCGGCAACTCCACCGCCGCGGCCGAAGGGAATGTTGATCGTCGTGCGGTCCCAATTCTTGAGCTGCAGGCGCCGCCGGGTCGCGATCGCGATCGGATAGATCGGCCGCCCGGACGCGCTGGCGAGCTTGACGATGCCGAGGCCGGCGACGCGCGCGACCTTGGGAATATCGGCGGTGAGCGCGATGTTGCAGCCCTGCTCCAGCGCGTTGAGCATCTCTCGGAACGCGTTCACGCCGCCCTTGCCGATGAAGCCGCTGCCGTGATGACCGGATCCGCGAATGGCACCGACGCCGAGATGCTCCGCCGCGATGGCATTGATCTCACCGTCGCGATGGCGCGACACCAGCACCTTGGCGCGATCCCCGGCGCGCCGGATGAACGGAGCCAGGAAATGCTGCCCGTGCCACATGGCGATGATCACCGGCGCGTCGTGGTCGACCCGTTCGTAGATGCCTTCCGGCTCGATCACGAACCGCGTCGTCCGCCACACCAGGCGGAGATATTCGGCCGCGAGGACCCCCGCGGTCTGCTGGAACGGGCGCGAGCCTGCGAGGCGCTTCACCCACGGCATCGGGCGGAATCCGGCAGCGTCAGCGCTTGCCCCGCTGATCCGTTTCCGGATCGAGCAACCGGTGCAGGTGCACGATGAAGTAGCGCATGAGGGCGTTGTCGACCGTCTGCTGCGCCTTCGCCTTCCATGCGACATAAGCGGTGGCGTAGCTGGGATAAATCCCGACGATGTCGAGCTTGTCGATATTCCTGAACTGGACGTTGTCCAAATCCGTGAGTTCGCCGCCGAAGACCAGATGCAGCAGTTGTGCGCGCTGAGGTTGATCCGGCATGACTTCGTCCCTCGATCCCCGTCGATCCGGATCGGTCGCTCACGCGAATTCGGCGAGCCGATCGCGAATGAGGCCGAGCAGTACGGCATGGCGCGCGCGCCCGGCGGCCACCAGCGCGCCATGGATCGGATCGGGCCGATTGTAGATCAACGACTGCCCCGTCAGAGACGATATCAGCCCTCCGGCTTCGTGCACCAAAAGGTCGGCTGCCGCAAGGTCCCAGTCGTGGCTGTGGGGGGCCGCAAAGGTGCCGTCGAGCGCGCCGGTGGCGACGCGGGCGAGACGCAGCGCCAGCGATGGGATGCGCGGCATCGTCTCGATGCGAGGCTCTACCGCGGCCAGACTGTCGAGCCGGCGCTTGGCGCCGGAGAAGCGCGCGCCCGCGAGCAGGTCACCGCCGCTCGCCTCGATCGGCGCCCCGTTGAGCGTGGCACCGGTGCCGGCGATGGAGAGGAAGAGCTCGTCCGTCGCCGGCGCGTACAGCGCGGCCACGACGGGGCGCCCCGCGCTCACCAGCGCCGCGGAGACCGCCCAATCCGGGAGACCGGCGAGATAGGCGCGCGTGCCGTCGATCGGATCGACCACCCATACGTCGGCGCGCTTGAGCCGGGCCGGATCGTCCTCGGTCTCCTCCGACAACCAGCCGGCGTCATGGATGGTCAGCAGGCGTTGGCGCAACAACGCATCGACGGCAAGATCGGCTTCGCTCACCGGTGACGACTTGCCCTTGATCCAACTTTTGGGCCGGCTGCGAAGGGTCTCGAGCGCCAGCACCCCTGCTTCGCGTACGGCGGCGGCAAGACGATCGCGCACCTCCACCCGATCGATGCCGCGATCACCGGCCGGCAACGGTCAGGCCCTCCACGCGCAGGGTCGGAGCATTCGTGCCGAAACGGAATTCCAGGTCGTTGGCGGGCGCCAACGTCTGGAACATCTCGACCAGATTTCCGGCGATCGTCACCTCGCTCACGGGAAAGCTGCGCCGGCCGTTCTCGATCCAGAATCCGGACGCGCCGCGGCTGTAGTCGCCGGTCACCTGATTGACCCCCATGCCGATGAGGTCGGTGACGTAGAAGCCCTCGCCGATTTCCGCCATCAACGCTTCCGGCGTGTCCGCGCCGGCGGCGAGATGAAGATTGCTCGGCCCCGGCGCAGGCGTAGAGGACACGCCGCGCTGGGCGTGGCCGGTGGTCGCAAATCCGAGCTCGCGCGCGGTCGCCGAGTCGAGAAACCAAGACGTGAGCACGCCGTCCGCGATGACCGCGAGACGCCGGGTTGCCACCCCCTCGGCATCGAACGGCCGCGAGCGCAAGCCGCGCTTGCGCCGGGGATCGTCGATGATTTGGATGCCGGACCCGAACAGCCGCTCGCCGAGCTTGTCCTTGAGGAAGCTGGTCTTGCGCGCGACCGCGCTGCCGTTGATGGCGCCGGCGAGATGGCCGACGAGCGAGCCCGCCACCCGCCGATCGAACACGACCGGCGCGCGTTTGGTCTCGACCTTGCGCGGATTGAGCCGCTCGACCGTGCGCTCGCCGGCGGTGCGCCCCACCTTCTCGGGAGCGTCGAGGTCGGAGCCGTGCAGGGTGGAGGAATAATCGTAGTCGCGCTCCATCGCCGTGCCTTCACCGGCGATCGCCGTCATCGACACGCTCTGTGACGAATTGAAATAGGCGCCGCGAAAGCCCTGGCTCGTCACCAACACCATGCCGCCGATGCCGGCCGAGGCGGAAGCGCCGCCCGACTTCGTCACGCCCCTGACCGCCAACGCGGCGTCTTCGGCGCGTCGGGCACGCTCCTCCAGGAGCGTCACGCTCGGCAGATCCGGATCGAGCAGGTCGAGGTCGGGAATGTCGCTTGCGAGTTGCGCCGGATCGGCCAAGCCGGCAAACGGATCCTCCGGCGCCGCTCGTGCCATCGCGACCGCGCGCGCGGCGAGCTCACTGACGTCGGCCCTGTTGTCGTTGCTCGACACCACGGCCTGGCGCCGCCCGACGAATACGCGCAGCCCTATATCGTCGCCCTCGGCGCGTTCGGATTCTTCCACCGCCCCTTCGCGCACCTCGACTGCAAGCGAGACCGCGCGCAGGGCGAGCGCGTCAGCCGCATCGGCCCCGGCGCGGCGCGCCGCGCTGACGAGCCGTTCGGCAAGGTCGGTCAACGCGGATTGGTCGAGCAGCGAGGACATCGGGGAGACTGACTTTCGTTCGGGGATCGCGGGCTTTCGACCGGCCGCGGACGCTTCGGGCGCGGCCCGCGAGCGCGCGGCAAGGTCTCGTCAAGCATGAGTCACATTGCAGCCCTGATACCGCAGATTAACCAGGAACGTTAAGCAGATTCCGACCGAATTGCGGCATGATAGCCGCAACGATCGGGGAACAGCTCCGACGGGCGCGAACCGGGATGCACCCGGCAGGGAGATAAGCTTTGAGGCGTCAAACAGCAACCGGCAGGGTCGTGCCTGCGGGGTCGAGCCG
>JBAUOM010000748.1:0-2036 GCA_049579765.1 Xanthobacteraceae bacterium | reverse complement strand
ACGGCGGTCTCGATCTCGCGCCGCTGCCAGCCGCCGTGCCACATCAGCCAGCTGCCGACCACGCGGTCGCTAGGATCGACGAAGAAGCGCACGTCGCCCAGCTCGCACAGCACCAGATGCCCGCGCGCCGCGAGCGCGCCCATGACGATCTCGCGCATCAGCGGCCAGCCGACCAGAACCGGCTCGAGCATCGCGCGCCGAAGCGCGCGGCGGCCGCGCCCGTAGGCTCCCCTGATGTCGCGCCAAGTCCGCATCTTCGTCGGCATCTTCGTCCGCATCACCGCCACGCTCGGCCCGCATCGACGCGCTCACGCCGAGCGCGCGCCCGCGCGGCGACGTTACCATGCCGGCGCCGCATCGGCCGCATCGCATCGCCCGCCGCCGGCAGCGAATGCGCATCCGCATGCACGTGTTTTATCCTTGCAGGATCGGCCCGGCCGCGCCATAAGGCCGCCGCCGGCTCTCCCGTCTTCCCGCGTTCCGCAGGGGTCCCCATGGCGAAAATCAAGGTCCGCAATCCGGTCGTCGAGATGGACGGCGACGAGATGACCCGCATCATCTGGCATCTCATCAAGGAGAAGCTGATCCATCCTTATCTCGACGTCGAGCTCCTGTACTACGACCTCGGCATCCAGAAGCGCGACGAGACCCACGACCAGATCACGATCGAGGCGGCGGAAGCGATCAAGAAGGTCGGCGTCGGCGTGAAATGCGCCACCATCACCCCGGACGAGGGGCGGGTGAAGGAGTTCAATCTCAAGGAAATGTACCGCTCGCCCAACGGCACCATCCGCAACATCCTGGGCGGCGTCATCTTCCGCGAGCCGATCATCTGCAAGAACGTGCCGCGGCTGGTGCCGGGTTGGACCAAGCCGATCATCATCGGCCGCCACGCCTACGGCGACCAGTACCGCGCCACCGATTTCAAGGTGCCGGGCAAGGGCAAGCTGTCGCTTTCCTTCGTCGGCGACGACGGCACCAGGATCGAGCGCGAGGTGTTCCGCTTCCCCGGCAGCGGCGTCGCCATGGCGATGTACAATCTCGACGACTCGATCCGCGACTTCGCGCGCGCCTCGCTCAATTACGGCCTCAACCGCGGCTACCCGGTCTATCTCTCGACCAAGAACACCATCGTCAAGGTTTATGACGGCCGCTTCAAGGACATCTTCCAGGAAGTCTACGACAACGAGTTCAAGGCCGAGTTCGAGAAGAAGGGGATCTTCTACGAGCACCGGCTGATCGACGACATGGTGGCGGCCGCGCTGAAATGGTCGGGCGGCTATGTCTGGGCGTGCAAGAACTACGACGGCGACGTGCAGTCGGACACCGTCGCGCAGGGCTACGGCTCGCTCGGGCTGATGACCTCGGTGCTGATGACGCCCGACGGCAAGGTGGTCGAGGCCGAGGCCGCGCACGGCACCGTGACGCGGCACTATCGCCAGCACCAGCGGGGCGAACAGACCTCGACCAACTCGGTCGCCTCGATCTACGCCTGGACGCGCGGGCTGGCGCACCGCGCCAAGCTCGACGACAACGCCGCGCTCGCCAGGTTCGCGCAGACCCTGGAGAAGGTCACCGTCGGCACGGTCGAGTCCGGCTTCATGACCAAGGACCTCGCGCTGCTGGTGGGCGCCGATCAGAAATGGCTCTCCACCACCGGCTTCCTCGACAAGGTGGACGAGAACCTCAAGCAGGCGATGGCGGCGGCGTGAGCCGCGCTGCCGGTGTCAGCCTTCATTCTCGCGCGCGCTCTGCAGGCGTGCACGCTCGGCTTCGCGCAATTCGTCGAGCCGTCGCGCCACCGCTTCGTCGGAGAGGCCGAGGCCTTCGAGCAGGCGGCCGCCGAGCTGCAGGCTCGCCTCGACCGCTTCGGGGATCACCTCGACCGCCCCGAGCGCGAGCAGCCGCGCGGCGTGCTCGGCGTCGATCGCGCGGGCGAAGACCAAGGCGTCCGGCCGCAGCTTGCGCGCCGCCGCCACCATGCGCTCGGCGGACTCGCGCGCATTCACCGTGACCACGAAGGCGCGGGCATGGGC
>JBAUOM010000747.1:0-7051 GCA_049579765.1 Xanthobacteraceae bacterium | reverse complement strand
GCCCTCGACAGCGACGAGGCCGGCTTTCCCGCCGCGCTGCGCGAACGCTTGCGCCGTCCGGCGGCACCGGTCGAGGTGCCGTCCTCGCGGGCGCCGGTGCACGAGGTGGTGCTGACCGGGGACGACGCGGACCTGACCACGCTGCCGGTGCACCTGCAGCACGGGCTCGACGGTGCGCCCTACATCTCCGCCAGCATCGACTACGCCCGCGATACGAAATCGGGCTTCACCAATATCGGCTGCCGCCGGCTGATGCTGCGCGGGCCGCGCGCGGCCGGCATCGACCTCAATGCCCCGAGCGATCTGCGCGCGCTCTACCAGGCCGCGGTCGCCAAGGGTGAGCGTCTGCCCGTCGCCTTCGCCGTGGGCAGCCATCCCGCGGATTTCCTCGCCGCGGTGGCCTCGACGCCGCCGACCGACGAGCTCGAAGTGATCGGCGCCGTGCGCGGTGCGCCGCTGCCGGTGGTGAAATGCGTCACGGTGGACGTCAAGGTCCCGGCCGACGCCGAGCTGGTGCTCGAGGGCTATATCGACGAGCGCGGGCTGGTCGAGCCCGAGGGGCCCTATGGCGAATATATCGGCTATTACGGCCTGCTCAAAAGCAATCCGGTCTTCCATCTCACCGCCATCACCAAACGCCGCGATGCGCTGTTCCAGACCGTGACCATCGGCGGGGCGCGGCTGGGATTTACCGATACGGCGCAGCTCGGCGCCGCCAAGACCGAGGCCGCGATCTGGAACGTGCTGCAGCAGGCCGTGCGCGAGCCGGTCGCCGTCTGCTGCACGGCCTCCTCCGGCGGCATGTACAACGTGCGCGTGTCGCTGCGTCAGCGCAATCCCGGCGAGGCGCGCAACGCCATCGCCGCGGTGTTCTGCTCCTCGGGTGACGTCAAGCACGTGTTCGTCGTGGACGACGACATCGACGTGTTCTCCGACGAGCAGATCGACTGGGCGCTGGCGACGCGTTTCCAGGCCGACCGCGACTTCGTGGTCGCTTCGGGCTTCCGCTGCGTCCCGCTCGATCCTTCGCTGCAGGGCAGCCGTACCGGCGCCAAGGGCGGCTTCGATTGCACCAAGCCGTTCGGCAAAGGCGACAGCGTCGAGTTCACGGTCCCGCATGCGCCGCGGCTGCCGCAGCGTCCGCGCCGGTCGCTGGAGGCGGCGCTGGCGGCGGGTCCCGCCACCTATCTCGAACTGATGGCGGCGCTCGGCACCCGCGACGGCCGCGAGATCCTCCGCGACTTCGACAAGCTCTACGCGCAGGGAAGGCTCCAGCGGCTGCAGGACGGCCGCTATTCGCTCAACGGCGAGGCGTGAGAGAAGCTCGCCGCAAGCTACGAGCCGTCGCCGCGAGGCGGCGCGCTACGCCGCCACTTTCCACGCGGCAAACCCGGCCCCGACCAGGGTCTGCGGGCTCGGGAAATAGTCGATCAGCTCGAAGCCCTTGCTCCCGGCGGCGGCGTGGGCAACCACCCAATCGCGGATTTCGTGCGCGCCGTTGCCGGTGCGCGGAAGCGCGTCGGTGAGGAAGGCGGCGAGCCGCGTATCTTCGCCGTCCTCGAAATGCTTGATGCAGGCGTGATCGAACTCTTCGTCGATCCATCCCATCGTCGGCTCGCCGATCGAATGGCTCAGGCCGCCGGTGCCGAGGACGGCGACCCGCAACGGCTCGGGATAGCTTTCGATCGCGCGTCGCAGCAGCCGACCCCAGGCGAGACAGCGCCGGATGCTCGGCATCGGCTCCTCGAGGTCGTTGATGATCAGGGGCACGATCGGCATCCCGGGGTCGACGCCGATGCGCCAGAGCGGGATGCAGGTGCCGTGGTCGAGCTTGAGACGGTGCGACAGCGCCGGCTCGAAGTCGCCGTCGAGCGCGGTTTCGAGCAGATGCCGACCGAACGCTGCGTGGCCCTTGAGCCGCTCGTGCGGAAACACTTTTTTCATGAACGGCTCGGGCGGGCCGTCGTGCTCGTCGCCGATGCCGATGCACACGGCGGGCAGGTTGCTGATGAAGAAGTTGACCCAATGATCCGGCGATACGACGACGAGCAGGTCTGCTCCGCATGCTGCGAGCCGCCGCCCGATTTCGTCGAAGCCGGCGGCCAACCGGTTGCGATGGTCGAGCGGCATGGTCGCCCAATCGCGTGCGATGATCGGGCCGTGGCTGGCCGCGAAAACTCCGACGAGATCAGCCATGGGTGCTCGCTTTCCGGTCCTGGAGTGAATGCAGGCGCGCGATGAACTCGGACTCCGGCATGCCGCGGACCTGGAAGTAGAAGCGCAGCAGATAGGCATTCACGAGCGGCGCGATCGTGCCGACGTCGTCTTCCAGCAGGGCCTTGCGGATTTCCGGTTTGATCTCGTAGCGCGCGATGACGGCCGCCATGTCGGCGCGATAGTCGGCGGCGAGCTTTGCGTCGTGCTGCAGGTCGAAGAACAGCTTGCTGACCCAGTAGTCCGTCATCGGCGCTCCCCGGATGGGCGGATGTTCAGAGGCTCGGCGTTGTGCGCCGCGGCCGCGGCTACGCCCGCAAATGGCAATTTCAGCCTGAGCACGAACTTTCCTCCTGCCGACGCTTGTGCGGCCGGTCCGCCGATTTCGACGCCACGTTGCAGAGCAGCAGCCCGCTTGGCAAGCGCCGAATGGTCGCCGCCAAGCGTGACGGCCGTCGCAAGGCGCGCCCCGCTAGGGCGAAGCCTCCTCCAGCACCCGGCCCTTGGTTTCGATCGCGAACAGCCCGGTGATCACCGCGGCGATCGCCGCGACGATCGCGAAGGTGACGAAGACCGACGGCAGGCCGCCGGCCAACATCATTCCGACCACGGTCGGTCCGATCATCGAGGCAAACCGCAGCCAGGCGGTGGCGGCGCCCACGCCGAGCGCCCGCACGCGGGTCGGATAGAGCTCGGGCGTATAGAGATAGACCCCGATATTGATGGTGCTGACGAAGAAATAGGCGATCGTCATGCACGTCAACACCTGCTCCGCGGTGGGCGTGGGGAAGAACGCGAGCGCGGCCAGAGCCAGCGCGGCGGCCGCGAATGACAGCGCAAACCAGAGCCGCCGCCCGACATGGTCGATGGTCAGCGCGCAGATGAGCGTGCCGAGCAGGCCGACGGCCTGGGTGATCAATCCGTAGCGCAGCGACACATCGAGCGGAAGCTTGAACACGGTTCGATAGACGGTCGGAAGCCAGATCGAGAGCCCGTAATTCACGAAATAGGCCGAGAACCAGATCACCCACACCACCAGCGTGCGCCGCAGGTAGAGCGGACCGAACAGATCGGCCGCCGACGCTGGTTTGTCCAAGGTGGAAACGACCGGCTTGACCGGGGGCAGCGGAGCGCCGGTCGCCCTCTGCGTTTCGGTCTCGATCAGCGTCATCGCCGCTTGCGCCTCGGTATTGCGGCCGTGCACCGCGAGCCAGCGCGGGGATTCCGGCAGCAGCCGGCGCAGCGCAAGCGCGAGCAGCGCCGGCAGCGCGCCGACCACGAACATGTATTGCCAGCCGAGATGCGGCACGACCCACAATCCGGCCAGGCTCGCGGCCACCAGGCCGACCGGAAAAACCAGCTCGTAGAGCAGCACGAAGCGGCCCCGGCCTTGCGCCTTTGTCAGCTCGCTGATGAAGACCGCTGCGACCGGCACCTCGCCGCCGAGCCCGATACCTTGAATGGCGCGGAACGCCAGCAGCGAACCGTAGTCCCAGGCCAGCGCACAGACCAGGCTCATCACCGCGAACAGCGCGATCGACCAGATCATCGCCGTCACCCGGCCGTAACGCTCGGCGATCCAGCCGAACAACAGCGCGCCGACCAACTGTCCGAGGAAGCCGGCCGAGATCAGGAGACCGATCTGCGGCGGCGTGAGCTTCCAGAGCGGGACGATGACCGGCAGCACCGATGCGATCGCCAGCGCGTCGAAGGCGTCGAAGAAGGTGGCGACGCCGACGATGATCCGCGCCTTGACCTGCCACCACGAATTCGGAAGCCGCTCCAGCCGCGCGACGATATCATCGACCGAGGAACGTCTGCCGACCGCGTCCATGGTTTCCTGCTCCTGCAGGTCGCGCCGCGTTCACCCGCTCCCCAGTCCGAGCGATCTTGCGGCATTGTTGTAACAGATGTCGTTGCGCACGCCGTCGTCGAGCGCGACGCCGTCGATGAACTCGCCGGCTTCCTGCGGCGACTCGAACGGATAGTCGGAGGCGAACATCACGCGGTCGGCGCCGAGCGCGCTGATGGCGCAAGCGAGCGGCTCGGCTGAGCACATGCCCGACGTGGTCACCGAGAAGTTCTCCCGGATGTATTGCGATGGCGTCTTCGCGAGCTCGACGCCGTAGAGCTTGGCGCGGCTGTCGAAGCGCCACAGCAGATACGGCAGTGTCTCGCCGAGGTGGCCGAGAATGACTTTCGACCTGGGGAAGCGGTCGAAATGCCCGCCGAACACCAGCCGCAAGGCATGCGAGCCGGTTTCGAAACCCCATTCCCAGGTGGCGCGGCGCAGGCCGTTACAGCCGTCGAGCGCGCGCGAGGGCGTCACCGGATCGGTCGGGTGGATGTAGACCGGAGCGCCGAGGGCCTGCGCGCGCTCCCAGAACGGATGGAGCGAGCGGTGATCGAGATATTGGCCGTTGGTGTGGCCGTTGATCATGGCGCCGCGGAACTTGAGCTGCCGCATGCAACGTTCGAGCTCGTCGGCCGCGGCGGCGGCGTCCTGCATGGGAAGGTGCGCGAAGCCGTGGTAGCGCTCCGGCCGTTTCGCTATTTCGGCGGCCAGGAAGTCGTTCGCCTCGCGCGCCCTGCGGCAGGCGGTTCCGGCATCGCGTTCGGCCTGCACGCCGGGGCCGGCCACCGCCAGCACCGCCTGCGTGATCCCCGCGCTGTCCATGGCCGCGAGCCGCTGCTCGCCGAAATCCGAAAGCCGCGCGGCCAGTTGCGCGCGGACCTTGGGATCGACGTCGCCGACCGTGGGCTTCCAATAGTCTTCGAAGCCAGGACTTAGGAAGTGCTCTTCGAGAGCGACCTTCTTGACCATGCCGTCCCTTGGTTGTTCCTCGCCACGGTTTTCTGTACCGTATTCTGGTTGAAGCGTATCAATGGGTGAACCGGCGAGCAAGTTGTGCCGCATTGCCGGATGCGAGTCGGGAGAGGCCAGGTGCAAAAGCCGAAGGGAGCGCGCGCCGACGACAGCGGCCCTGTCGGCGGCCACAAGGCCCGGCAAGGACGGCCGGCGAAAAGCCGGGACAAGAGCCAGGTCCAGGTCATCGCCCGCGCGGCGGCGATCCTGCGCGCGCTCGAGGAACAGCCGGCAGGCTTGAGTCTCGGGCAGATCGCGCAGCGCGTCGAGCTTGCGCGCTCGACGGTGCAGCGCATCGTCGCCGCGCTGGCGGCGGAAAAGCTGCTGATCGCGGCGTCGCCAGCGGGCAAGGTCCGCCTCGGGCCGACCATCTTGCGGCTGGCGGCGTCGGCGCGCACCGATTTCGTCGCGCTCGCGCGCCCGTTCCTGGTGCGCCTCTGCGACGAACTCAACGAAACCGTCGACCTCGCCACCATCAAGAAGGATCATCTGATCTTCGTCGACCAGGTGATCGGGCCGCACAGGCTGCGCGCGGTGTCGGCCGTCGGCGAAACCTTTCCGCTCTATTGCACCGCCAACGGCAAGGCCTATCTCGCCCAGCTCGACGAGGTGGCGATCGCGCGCCTCATCGGCACCAGCTTCGAGCGGCGCACGGCGAACACAATCACGCGGCTCGACGACCTGCTCAAGGAGCTCAAATCCGCGCGCAAGTCCGGGGTCGCTTTCGACCGCGAGGAGCACACGCTCGGCATCTGTGCGGCCGGCGTGGTCATGCGCGACTTGCTCGGCAACGACGTGGCCATTTCCGTCCCGGTGCCGGCGCAGCGGTTCCACGCGCAGGAGAAGCTGATCGTCGAGCGGCTCATTGCCACGCGGCGGTCGCTGCAGGAGCACCTCGCGGCTGCGGCAGCGTGACGCGCGGCGGCGCGGCGCTGCTCGCGGCGGGAATTGGATATTGAACCGAGTAGCAATACAGGCGTACCATGATGTGGGTATAGGGAGGGAAACGCCGTGACGAAAAAAATCCGCGGCGTCACGTTCGAGGAGAACCTCAGCAACAGCATGGGGCTCGAGTTCTACAACCTGTCCCATCGCTTCGGTTACCAGTCCCCGAACTGGCCCTACTTCGAAGACGTCAAGATCGAGCGCATCCATTACCACGCCAAGTCGGGCGTGCTGTCGCAGCGCATCACGACCAGCATGCACAACACCACCCATATCGATGCGCCGGCGCATGTGGTGCAGGGCACCCCGTTCATCGACGAGGTCCCGCTGCCGCATTTCTTCGGCTCCGGGATCGTGATCTCGATCCCGAAGAAGAAATGGGAGCCGATCACCTACGACGACCTGGAGAAAGCCGCCGGCAAGGTGGTGCGCCCGCGCGACGTCGTCATCGTCAATACCGGGTGGCACAAGCTCTACGAGGACAACGAGGACTATTTCTGCCGGGCGCCGGGCTTCGTGCCGTCGGCCGGCGAGTGGTTCGTCGAGAAGAAGGTGAAGGTCGTCGGCCACGACACCCAGGCCAACGATCATCCGCTCGCCACCGCGATCGGCCCGCAGCGCAACGGGCCGCTGCATCCGCACCTGGCCGCGGAATACAAGAAATGGTCGGGCGGGCGGGACTGGAAGGACGACTTCCCGGAATGGGAGCCGGTCCACCGCATCCTGTTCAAGAACGGCATTCTCGGGATCGAGAACGTCGGCGGCGACATCGACAAGGTCACCGGCCGGCGCTGCACGTTTGCGCTGTTTCCCTGGAACTGGGAACGCGGCGACGGCTGCATCATTCGCCTCGTCGCCATCACCGACCCCAAGGGGTCCTACCGGATCGAGAAGGGGGAGAAGTTCTGATGCAAGTCAAACATCTCAGCGAAGCCAAACCCTACGAGGCACCCAATCATCGCGCCTATTGCTCGCTGCGCCTGTTCGGGCTCGACGCCGGCGGGCCCAAGCAGTTCACCGTCGGGC
>JBAUOM010000746.1:0-6448 GCA_049579765.1 Xanthobacteraceae bacterium | reverse complement strand
GTCCCCGCGTACGCGGGGACGACATGGCGCAAAACAAGAGGAGGCAGCCATGAGTGACATCGTCAACGTCGATTACTCGACGAAGATCCCCAACAACGTCAATCTGACCGAGGACCGCCAAGTCCTGCGCGCGCTCGAGGGCTGGCACCCCGGCTATATCGACTGGTGGAAAACCATGGGGCCGGAAGGCTTCCAGGAGGCGCTGGTCTATCTGCGCACCGCGGTCTCGGTCGATCCCAAGGGCTGGGCCAAGTTCGACTACGTGCGGATGCCGGAATATCGCTGGGGCATCCTGCTGGCGCCGCAGGAGGAGGGCCGCAAGATTCCCTTCGGCCACCACTACGGCGACCCCGCCTGGCAGGAAGTGCCGGGCGAATACCGCGCCATGCTGCGCCGCCTCGTCGTGATCCAGGGCGACACCGAGCCCGCCTCGGTCGAGCAGCAGCGTCATCTCGGCAAGACCGCGCCCTCGCTCTACGACATGCGCAACGTGTTCCAGGTCAACGTCGAGGAAGGCCGGCACCTCTGGGCCATGGTCTACATCCTGCAGAAATATTTCGGCCGCGACGGACGCGAGGAGGCCGAGGAGCTGCTGCGCCGCCGCTCCGGCGACGCCGACAAGCCGCGCATGCTCGGCGCCTTCAACGAAGCGACGCCGGACTGGCTCTCCTTCCACATGTTCACCTTCTTCACCGACCGCGACGGCAAGATGCAGCTCGAAAGCCTGGCGCAGTCCGGCTTCGATCCGCTCTCGCGCACCTGCCGCTTCATGCTCACCGAGGAGGCGCACCACATGTTCGTCGGCGAGACCGGCATCGGCCGCACGATCCAGCGTACCTGCGAGGCGATGAAGGCGGCCGGCATCGAGGACCCCACCGACATCGGCAAGGTCCGCGACCTCGGCGTGATCGATCTCCCGACCATGCAGAAGAAGCTCAATCTGCACTACACGCTTTCGCTCGACCTGTTCGGCTCCGAGGTCTCGACCAACGCCGCGAACGCGTTCAACGCCAGCCTCAAGGGCCGGTTCCAGGAGACCAAGATCGAGGACGACCACAAGCTCGAGCACTCGACCTATCCGGTGCTCAAGCTCGTCGACGGCGAGATCAAGCGCGTAGACGAGCCCGCGCTCACCGCCATCAACATGCGGCTGCGCGACGACTACACCGTGGACTGCCAGCGCGGTCTCGACCGCTGGAACAAGATCATCGACCGCGTCGGCGTCGACTTCCGGTTCGAGCTGCCGCACGTGGCGTTCCACCGCGAGATCGGCGAGTTCAGGGACATCGAGGCCACCCCCGCCGGGGAGCTCCTCGACTCCGCGGCCTGGAACAAGGGCAGGGACAAGTGGCTGCCGTCGAAGGACGACGGCGACTTCATCCAGAGCCTGATGGTGCAGGTGCTCGAGCCCGGCCGGTTCGCAAGCTGGATCGCGCCGCCGCGCGTCGGCATCGACAACAAGCCGGGCGACTTTGAATACGTGAAGCTTGCGGCGTAGCGCTCTTCGGAGGTTGGGCAAAGCGAAGCGTGCCCACGCACCGTTCCCGCGACGAATTCAAAGCCGCGGTAGGCATGGGGCCGTGCCGCCCGCGCGGTGACCGTGAACCGCAAGGGACGCGCAAGTGGCAGCGCGAGCTCGACTACCGCCTGATCAAGGAAATCTGGGCGTTCCGCGACAGCCGCATCGCGGTGCGTTTCGCCTACGAGTGGCACGACGACGGCGGCTATTGGTTCCGCAGCTACGGCAACGAAAACTGGGAATTCGACGAGCACGGTCTGATGCGCCTGCGTATCGCCAGCATCAACGACCTTCCGATCAAGGTGAGCGAGCGCAAGTACCACTGGCCGCTCGGCCGTCGTCCCGACGAGCACGTATCGTTGAGCGACCTCGGTCTCTGACGAGACGCCGCTCGTCTTTGATCGAGATCAACGCCGCCAGGCGAGTGCCTGACATCATGGCAGCGGTGAACCAAAGGGAGTTCATTCGATGCCGATGGAGATCATCCTGATCGCCTTTATCGCAGCGGGCTTCTGCGTCTTTGCCGCCACCCTCTATTGGGCCGAATTGCAGACGCGTGGGCTGAGCAAGTAGGCGCGGCCTGCCTGAGACGCGGGACGACGACCACTTTGGCGCCACCCGAAGGCTCCCCGCGCGGGCGGCAGGTCGTCCCGAGGCGGTTCGGTCGATGAAAATCGCGGTCGGCCTTGCGGACGCCGTTGAACGGCGGACAACGTATTATTTCGCGAGCGTGTTGATATAGGCCGCCAGGTCTTCCACCTCGCGGCGTGTCAGCGCCACGTTCATCCGCGGATGCGGATTGAGCAGCGAAAAGGCCAGCATTTCCGGTTGCAGCGCGAATTTCCTGGCGATGGTCTCGAACGGCGGCGCATCGGCGACGTCCCTGCGGATGGTCGGGGCCACGGCGTGGCAGGGCATGCAACGCATCTCGGCCAGCCTCTTGCCGTTGTCGGCATCGGCGGCGAGCGCAGCCGGCGCGACGAAAAGCGCGGGAAGCAGCAGGCACCAGCAAAAGGACCGCAATCCATCCTCCTCCGGACAGGACGCCAAATCCCCTCTACCTGCGAGCGTCGCCGTCTGCCTTGACGCAGGTCAAAGACGATCATCCCTGTCGATGATCTTTGACAACGATGATCACCATCATCTTGGTTGCCGCAAGCATGTGTCTGCAAGGCGGCGAGCAGGTCGACCTGTCGCGGTTCGTTTCACCCGCAGCGGGCTTGCTCGGGCTCAAAGTTATCTTGAAACCCGCGGGCGGCGTTGTGTTGATTTATTCGCCGGGATACGAGGAGCGGCAGGCGCGATTTACGCAGGAGCAATCGTTCGCTTGGATACCCTTCGCGGATCCCGTCCTGTGCATCAAGACCATCGGAGGCCCGTTCGAATTCAACATCGATATCTTGCCGATCGAAGATGTGGACTGACGCCTGTCTCCGGCCCATTCGCAGTTAGGATAAATCATGGTCAAGGACATCGTGGTAAATCTCTCCCTGCGCGATCGGCGCGATGTGGCAATGGAATTTGCCGTTTCCACGGCCGCCGCGTTCAACGCCCACCTTGCAGGTGTCGCCTTCGTCTACGAGCCGCTCGTACCGGTGATGATCGACATGTACGGGGTGGGCGTCGACGCGATCGAATCTCAGCGCATCGAAAACGAGAAGGCGGCGAACGCCGCCGTTGCCAGGTTCGATGAAGGCGCACGGGGCGCCGCACTTTCGGCCGAAGCTCGCACGCTTGAAGTGGCGGTCGCGAGGGCCCCGGACGTGTTCGCGCAGATCGCACGACGATTCGATCTGTCGCTCCTCGCTCAGCCGGAGCCGGACAAGCCGGCAGTCGACGGGCTCATCGTCGAGGCGGCACTCTTCGACACGGGTCGGCCCACGCTCGTCGTTCCCTACATTCAACGGGCGGGCCTCAAGCTCGATCACGTCCTCGTGGGCTGGGACGGCAGCCGCAGCGCGGCTCGGGCAGTCGGCGACGCCATGCCGTTCATCCGGCGGGCCAAGCTGGTCGAAGTCGTGATCGTGGCGAACGAGCCGGCCAAGAGCGATGAATTGCCTGGCGCAGACATGGCCCAGCATCTTGCCCGCCATGGTGCCAAAGTGGAGCTCAAGCGCATCGTCACCGTCGAAACCGATGTCGCCAGCACCATCCTGTCGCATGCCGCTGACAACTCCGCGGATTTCCTGGTCATGGGCGGATACGGTCATTCGCGGCTGCGGGAGTTCATTCTCGGAGGCGTGACCCGCGAAATCCTCGCCTCGATGACCATTCCGACGCTGCTCTCGCATTGAAATGGCCCGCACGGAGCACCCCACGCCCGGGCCATGAAGGTTGAGCCGGGCCTTAAGGGCATTCCCTTAGGTAGATCATCGGAATTTCGGCGCGGCCGCTGAGGCGCTAATAACGAGCCATGAGCCATGACGTGAGGGGAACGGTCATGCTGACACTCGCCGCCTTATCCAACCCGGTCGCCGTCTCGCGCGGCTTCGAACCGGGGGTGATCGAGCAAGGTTCGGACGAAGCCTTGCTCAGCGCGATCGCCTCAGGTGACAGGCGCGCCATGCAAACGCTTTACCAGCGGCACAAGGTGCGGGTCTACCGCTTCGTGTTGCGGCTCGTCGCCGACGCCGCGGTGGCCGAAGACATCGTCAGCGAGGTGTTCCTCGAAGTGTGGCGCCGAGCCGAGGGGTTCAAGTCGAAGTCGCGGGTTTCCACTTGGCTCCTGGGTATCGCCCGCTTCAAGGCGCTTTCGGCGCTGAGGGGCCGTTCGCACGAACGAATCGACGATCGCGAAGCGACCGCGATCGCGGATCCGGCGGACGATGCGGAGACCGTGGCCGACCGCCAGGGTCGGAGCGCGATCGTTGCGGAATGTCTCTCGCGGCTTTCGGCGATCCACAGGGAAGTGCTCGATCTCGTCTACTATCACGAGAAATCGGTGGATGAGGTGGCGGCGATCGTCGGAGCGCCGGCGAGCACGGTGAAGACGCGCATGTTCTACGCGCGCAAACGGATGGAGAACCTTCTCGGGAGCGCCGGTCTCGGCCGGCACTGACCGGCGTACCATCGCCTTGGCTGGACATTCGCAATTGATCCGTCCGCATGGTGAGCGAAGCTCGACACCAGACGTTGAATGGAAGAACATGCAATCGCCCGCGACACCCCCGCTGGTCCCCCCCCGTTGCGAACTGTGCGGGGGGACCATGAAGTTGCGGCGGAGGGAACCTCACGTCGGACCGTACCCCGAGTTGCTGTCATTCCGATGCCAGCAATGCGGCCACGTGATCACACTGATCGCCGAGGACGAGCGCTAGCCGTCTTCCTTGTCCGCCGGAGCGACGTGGCCGTGCAGTACGCCCTCGCGCGGCAAAAGTTGATCTTTTCGCAAGGCCGTTCGCAGCAAGAACGGCGACCGTGCTCCGGGCGACGGTCGCTCGCAAAATATGGGGGACACCTGATATGAGTTTAAGGCTCGCAATCGTGCTTCTGTTGTTGGGGATATCGCTCTGCTCCGCTGAGGCGAACGAGCCGAGCGAACTGGAGCAACGCGGTCGGGCTCTCGCCGAAAGGATGTGTTCGAACTGCCACGCGATCGGGGCACGCGGCCAGAGTCCTCATGCCGGCGCTCCTGCCTTCCGCGCGATCGATCGCAGGGTGGATCTCGATTCCTTCATGGACCGGTTACGCGAAGGACTTATGGTCGGGCATCCTGATATGCCGACGTTTCGTTTCAGTCGTGAGGATGCGCGCGCCTTCGTGCTCTATCTGAGGTCGATTCAGGCGCCGTAAGGGCATGCTCCATCCGCTCGAGCCTTCGCTCCCGGTCGAAGGGCTTTCCTCCGTATCCGATGTTCGGAAGGCTCTGCGACCGGTAGTCGTCATCTGTCCCGCGATCGGGCTGGTCGTCGGCCTCGCCATGCAGTTCTCCGGATGGGAACGCTGGGCCGGCCCGACATGGGCTGCGGCTACGGTTCCGGTTCTGGTCGTTCTCCTGATCGAGATCGTCACCAGCTTGCGCCGCGGCGATCTGGGCCTGGATATCGTGGCCGCGCTTTCGATGTTGGCGGCCCTGGTCTTTGCCGAATATCTGGCCGCCGTCGTGGTCGCGGTGATGTATTCGGGGGGGCAATATCTCGAGAGCTTCGCCGAGCGTCGCGCAAGCCGCGAGATGACGGCGCTTCTCGCCCGCGCCCCGCGCAGCGCCGTCAGATACCGCGATGGCAGGCTCGAGGAGGTCGCCTTGGACGCGATCGAGCCGGGCGATCGCCTGGTCGTTCGAAAGGGCGACGTCGTTCCGGTCGACGGCGCGGTCGTGGAAGGCGTTGCCGTTCTCGATCAATCGGCGTTGACCGGCGAATCCATGCCGGTACGACACAAGGTCGGCGACGCCGTCATGAGCGGCTCGAGCAATGCCGGCGAGGCCTTCCATCTGGCGGCCTCGCGGCGCGCAGACGAGAGCACATATGCCGGCATTGTCCGCCTGGTCGCGGCCGCACAACGTTCCCGAGCGCCGATGTCGCGCCTGGCGGATCGCTACGCCATGGCGTTCCTGGCTGCGACCGTCGCGCTCGCGGCGGCATCCTGGGGCTGGACCGGTGACCCCATTCGGGCCGTCGCGGTCCTCGTGGTGGCGACACCGTGCCCGCTCATCCTGGCGGTGCCGGTCGCGATCGTGTCGGGACTCTCGCGAGCGGCCAAGCACGGCATTCTGATCAAAGGCGGCCGGGCGCTCGAGGCTTTGGCGAGCGTGCGCGCGCTCGTGATCGACAAGACCGGGACATTGACGCTCGGTCGGGCGCGCGTCGTCTCGATCAAGGCCGCCGCGGGCACGGACGCGGACGAGCTCCTGCGGGTTGCGGCGTCGCTCGATCAGGCGTCCAAACACATTATTGCCCGGACCATCGTGGAGGAAGCGCAGGCGAGAGG
>JBAUOM010000745.1:0-5966 GCA_049579765.1 Xanthobacteraceae bacterium | reverse complement strand
GCCTCGGGCTTGACCGGTTTGCCCTGGGCGTCGAAGCGCGGCTGTGACAGCTGCTTCGCCCGCTCCTCGGTGACGACGATGTCGCCGCGCTCGACGGTCTGGTCGCCGCTGCCTTGCCGAAGCGCGTCGGCCCAGGACTGGCCGGGCGCCCGGCAGCTGCAGGCGGCGTTGTAGGTCTTGCGATAGCTGAACGCCGTGGGCAGCTCCGAGTATGACCTGCCGGTGCTCGACACCGCGCGGGCCACGTCCTCGCCCGGGTTGCGGTGGCTGTAGAGCGTCACCTCGGTGGCCGGGCAAAGCCGCCGGCAGAGCTGTTCGTCGTCGGCGAACTTGCTCGGCACCGTGGAATACGAAATCGGGAAGTAGTAGCCGTCGCAGGTTCGCACGCACAGCGTCCGATAGGTGCCCGCGAGCGGCCCGTCCGGAGCGGGCGATGAATACGTTCCGCCGAACAGGGCGTCGAAAAAGCCGCCCGGCCCGCCGGTGGCGTATCGGCGATATTGCGGACCGCAATCGTTCTGGCCGAGCGCCGCCAGGAGGCCGCGGCGCTGCCCCTCGCGCTCGCCGGTGTTGCCCTGCAGCTGCTGGATCCCGGTGAGCGTGCGGTCGAGGTTCGCGCGCATCTGCTGGATCTGGTTGTTCACCGGCCCGCATTGCGGCGACTGTCCGCTGAACAGCGCGAAAAAGCCGCCGCCGTGGCAACCCAGCTTCTGCGACTGCTGTCCGAGCCGGTCGAGCTCGGCCTGCTGCTTGGCGGCGGCGTCCTCGTAGCGCCTGATCTGCTCCGCCGTCGCGGGGTCGCCCGTGACGCCGCGGTCGAGCGCGGCGAGCTGGCTTTCGAGTCGCACGCATGTCTGGCTGCGGCCGGCTCCCGGCGCGGAAGGCGGATATTGGTATTGTGCCGCTGCCGGCACGGCGCACAGCAGGACGATGGGCAGCCCGCCGCCCAGTGCGCGCAAGAGTTTCGCGATCGCTGTTTCTGTCATGAAGTGCGGCCCGACCCGAAGCGCAGCTTCGAGGATGGAAGCGGCGGAATGGTGACCAAAGTATGAAAAGCCTGGGCCCGCTCGAACCGGGCGCGGTTGCCACCGCCGAACTAATGCTCGAGCGGAGCGGGGCCCGGCCGCAAGGCCGGTTTTGCCGCCGCGGCCGCCCGCGCCGCTTCGCTGCGCAAATTCCACAAAATACCGGTGATGATGAATCCGGCGCCCACAAAGACGAAGCCGTCGAGCCGCTCGCCGTAGAGCCACCAGCCGATCACTGCGATCAGCGGAATGCGCATGAAATCGAGCGGGACCACCACGCCCGCGTCGCCGGAGCGAAACGCCTGGGTCAGGCAGTAATGCGAGGCCAGCCCCGACAGGCCGATGCCGATGACGGCCGGAAGCTGGGGCATATCGAGCCTGGTCATGAATAGCGGGTCGGAGACGGCGAGGGCGAGCGGCAGTTGGATGGCCATCATCCAGAACACGATCGCGAACGGACTGTCCGTGCGGGTGAGCTTCTTGGTGGCGATCAGCGTGACGGCAAAACCGAAGGCTCCCGCGAGCGCCAGCAGCGCGCCGAGCTGAACCGTGGCGAGCCCGGGACGCAGGATCACCAGAACGCCCAGGAGACCGAGCACCACGGCGCCGATCCGGCTCGCCGTCAGCCGTTCGCCCAGCACCGGTGTCGCCAGCAGCAGCGTCCATGCCGGCGTGGTGAACTCCAGCGCAAAGGTCATTGCCATCGGGATCAGCAGCAGCGAGGAGGCCCACAGGTACGACGAGCCCACGTGAACGGCGTTGCGAAAGAAGTGCAGCCGCAGGTGCCGGGTGAGTATCGTGGCGCGCAGGTCGGCGCGCGTGAGCGCGAAGGCGGCCATGACGATGAGGCCGAGGCCGGCGCGCAGCGCCAGGATCTCCATCACGCTCAGGCTTCCGGCCAGCGCGCGCACCGACACCGCCATCGCCGAGAACGACAGCAATGCGCCGGTCATCCAGAGGACGACCCGAACGAGATCCCTGGGTGCCACGCGCGGCTGTTCCGGGGCCTGCCGCTTCAGGAGCCGAGCGGACGGCGATCGCCGTTCTGCATCGCGTCACTCCGCGTCGGGCTGGTTCTCCGGCCGCGCCCGCTCGAAGGCCGCGACCTGCGCGCACGCCGCGTCGATGGCGGTGAGCTTCGGAAAATGATCGAGCGGCACTTTCAAGCGCCGCGCATTGTAGATCTGCGGCACCAGGCAGACGTCGGCGAGCGTCACCTCGGCGCCGAAGGCGTAAGGGCCGGGCCGCACCATGGTCTCCAAAGCCTCGAAGCCCTCCAGGATCCAGTGATGATACCAGGCATCGATCTTGGATTGCTCCTGCCCAAGCTCGTTCTTGAGATAGCGCAGCGGTCCGAGATTGTTGAGCGGATGGATATCGCAGGCGATCGCCAGCGCCGCGGCCCGGACTTTCGCACGCTCGACCGGATCGCGCGGCAGCAACGGCGGCTGCGGATCGATCTCGTCGAGATATTCGATGATGGCGAGCGATTGGGTGAGCACCTCGCCGGAATCGAGCACGAGCGTCGGCACGCGCATCTGCGGATTGATCGCGCGGTAATCCGGCTTCTTGTGCCGGCCGCCGTCCTTCTGCAGATGGATCGGGACCATGTCGCCGCTCAGCCCCTTGAGATTGAGGGCGATGCGAACCCGATAGGCGGCCGACGAGCGAAAATAGGTGTAGAGCTTCACGTTTCCTCCTGGTTGTTGGATCGGGCGCCGTAGCCCGCTCGAAGGCGTTTACGCCCGTCTTCGCAGGCTGTGAAGCCGGGCGCAATGCGGAGCGCTCGCGCCGCCGCGCGACCGCACCCGGATTTCGCCATGGCGCCTCGCAAGACGCGCGCGCACGCGCTCAGGCTCCATCCGGACCGCGGCTCCTCAGATCTTGCCGCTCTCGATTTCGGCGACGAGTTCGGCCGAGCGCCTGGTCAATTGCTTCATGGCGCGGTCGAAGGCGGGGCGGTCGTCGGGAGCCACGACTTCGGCGAGGCGCGCCATGAATGCGTTCGCGCTCGGGGCGAGTTCCTCGTAGACGGCGCGGCCGGCCGGCGTCAGGGAGAGAAACGATTCGCGCAGGTCGGCACGATTTGCGCGCCGGTTGAGGAATTTGCGCTGCTCGAGATACGCGACCGCGCGCGAGACCTTGGTCTTGTGCATGTGCGTGTGCGCGCCGACCGCCTTGCCCGTCATCGTGCCGTTCTCCCCGAGGGTGACGAGCACGCGCCACTCGGGTATCCCGATACCGTGACGCGCGTAAACCCGCGTGAGCGCCTGCGACACCAGGCTGGACAGCACGTTGAGTCGGTGCGGCAGGAAGTCTTCGAGCTTGAGCAGCGGCGCCTCGGAAGCGGCCGAGGCGGGGGGCGCCGCGTCGTCACGGACTGGACCGGAGTTCATCATCGATTGCGCCCCCGGCATGGATCGGTGCGCCTGCCGCGTCGACCACTCTCGAACATTGGCCGAAGATCAGGGGCGGTGCAACGGGAGCGCGCGGCCGTCGCGCACGTGCCTCTCGAGCGACATCAGGTGAGCGGCAAGCTCGGCCCGCTCCCACCGCTGCAAGCCGGGAAGGGGAGGCCGGAGCCGCGCGCCCGGCGTCCGCGCCGCCAAAGAAACGCTCAGCGCAGGCACTCGATGGCGACGAACTCGTCGCGCAACGAGGCACCGTTGATCGTGAGCGCCCCGCCGGTGATCTCCTGGTGGTCGACCCTGTGGAACGACGCGGCGCGTATGAACGCGTGGGAGCGGCAATAGGCGGTGGCGACGGCGGCTCCACAGGTCGCGCCGGTCGCGAGGCAGCGGTCGACGCCGTAGCCGTCGGAATTATTGGCAATGATGAACGTGCGCTTTTCGGCCTGCGCAGCCGTCGCAAAGGCGGCGCTCGCGAGAACGAGCGCGGCGAAAACGAAACGCATCGTTGGCCCCCCTCCCATCCCGGGTTTTCCCGGAGATCGGAACACGCCGCCTCATCCTGCGTGCAAAGCCTTAAGACGCCCCTAACCCGGCGGCGCCGCTCCACGCCATCCCCGCGGCTGTGATACCCGGATCGGCGGTTTATGACTAGGACATGAAAGCCACACATCCGGGCGATCTTGCCGCCGTTCCGGGGCCGGATGAGAAGACCCGTGGCGGCCCGGGCGGGCTCCCGCCACGGCAGGCCCTTGACGCGGTGCACGCGCTTCCCCATTCTCCGCCGCGATGAACGGCCTCGACCATGTCCGCGGCATTTGCCGGGAGATTATTCGCTAGCGACCTGCGCTGGCTGCGGCCGTCTGTTCTCCCGATCGAGACCCTTGGACGCCCGGCCAGCGAGGCCGCAAGGCGCATGTTTCGTTTCGGCGCGCGCGCGAGCGGGACGGACATCGCGAGCACGATGAGACGCATCCGATGGAGCTCAAGCTCTACGATACCTTGACGCGCGAGAAGCGCCTCTTCGTCCCGCTCGACCCCTTGCGGGTGCGCATGTATGTGTGCGGGCCGACGGTCTACGACTTCGCCCATATCGGCAATGCGCGGCCGGTCATCGTGTTCGACGTGCTGTTCCGGTTGCTGCGCCACCTCTACGGCGCCGACCACGTCACCTATGTGCGCAACATCACCGACGTCGACGACAAGATCAACGCGCGCGCGGCGGAGGAACATCCCGGCCTGCCGCTGAACGAGGCCATTCGCATCGTCACGGAAAAGACCGAGCGGCAATTCCACGAGGATGTCGACGCGCTCGGCTGCCTGCGTCCGACCGTCGAGCCGCGCGCGACCGAGCACATCGAGGCGATGAAGACGCTGATCGAGCGCCTCGTCCTGGACGAGCGCCACGCCTATGTCGAGCAGGATCACGTGCTGTTCAGCGTGCCGTCCATGCCCGACTATGGACTGCTATCGCACCGCTCGCTCGAAGAGATGATTGAGGGCGCCCGCGTCGAGGTCGCGCCTTACAAGCGCAATCCCATGGACTTCGTGTTGTGGAAGCCGTCGAAGCCCGGGGAGCCGGCCTGGCCCTCGCCGGCCGGCATCGCCACACCCGGCCGCCCGGGCTGGCACATCGAATGCTCGGCGATGTCGTGGAAGCACCTGGGCGAGACCTTCGACATCCACGGCGGCGGCATCGATCTCGTGTTTCCGCATCATGAGAACGAGATCGCGCAGTCGCGCTGCGCCTTCCACACCCCGGTGATGGCCAATTATTGGATGCACAACGGTTTCCTGCAGGTGGAAGGCGAGAAGATGGCGAAAAGTCTCGGTAACTTCGTCACCATACGTGAGCTCTTGCGCGATTGGCCTGGGGAAGTCATTCGGCTCAACATGTTCAAGAAGCATTACCGAAGTCCCATTGATTGGACCCTAAAGGGGCTCGAGGAATCGCACCGCATGTTGTCGGATTGGAAAAACATCGCCGTCCCTTCCGATCCTAGAAGGATTGAAATAAAGCCCAGCCTTCTGGTTGGGAATGCACTGTCCGATGATTTGAGCACAGCGGAGGCGCTATCCCATCTTCACGATATAGCTAAGGCCGCTGACAAACACTCTGAGTTTCGCGATGTGCTATATTCCAATCTTGTTTTCTTAGGTCTAATTCCCGACGAACTTGCAATAGACGAACGCGACGCTGCTGAGATCAAGGAGCGGACTCAGCTACCTCCTGACGCTGACTTAGAGACCATCAAGAAATATCTCCCGAGAATCGAAAGTGAACTGGAAAAAAGGATTGCCCTGTTGCCGCCATCAGTCAATTCCACCTCAACAACCACAACTATTTTTTCCATCATAACTTCGCTTCCAGGCCAGCCAGCCTTTCAAGATCCGTGGACGAAATATCATCCGCTGTTTTTGTCGACAAAAGACAGAGCACATATTGATCAATATGGTGGAATTGCAAAATTGAATGCGCAAATAGAGAGACGGCTTGCTGCACGAAAGCTCAAGAATTTCATTGAATCTGATC
>JBAUOM010000744.1:0-3310 GCA_049579765.1 Xanthobacteraceae bacterium | reverse complement strand
GGGCAAGGCTCGAGCTTGCGAGCGACGGCGCCGCCAAGCTTGATCCGATTGCGCTCAAGGTCACGGGCGGCAGCGGCGCGCTCACCGTGCTGGTGAACGGTCTGCCGCTGCCGGCGCCGCGCGGACGGCGCACGCTGTTCTTCGCGCCCGACGGGCCGGGCTTCGTGCGGCTCACCGTGATTGACGGCCGCGGCGCCACCGACAGCGTGGTGGTGAGATTGCAATAGGCCCGCAACTGCTGTTATGCCGCCGCCCCGGGCGGGCCGCAGCCGATGGGGCTGCGGGAGCGGTATTCACAAAGCCTGAAGCGCGCTGACGGGGCAGGGGGACATGGTGGTCACGGCCGACAGGGAGGGGCGCCGAGGGGCGGCGTCCGCGCGCGGCCTGAAGGGCATCGTCGACTTCGCCGTCGGCTCGCATGCGCGCGCGATCGCGGTGTTGCTCGTGGTCGCGCTCTTGAGCTTCCTGCCCGGCTTCTTCAGCATTCCGCCGATCGACCGCGACGAGGCGCGCTTCGCCCAGGCCACCAAGCAAATGGTGGAGAGCGGCGACTACATCGACATCCGCTTCCAGGACGAGGTGCGCTACAAGAAGCCGGTCGGCATCTACTGGCTGCAGGCCGCGGTGGTGAAGACGGCACGCGCGCTCGGCTTCGAGGGCGCGCTCACCACGATCTGGCTCTATCGCCTGCCTTCGCTGGTCGGGGCGATCGGTGCGGTTCTTCTGACCTATTGGGCTGCGCTCGCCCTGGTGTCGCGGCGTGCGGCGGTGCTTGCGGCCCTGATGATGGCGAGTTGCGTCCTCCTCGGCATCGAGCGGTTGATCGCCAAGACCGATGCGATGTTGCTTATGACCGTGGTCGCAGCCATGGGAGCCATGGCGCGCGCCTACCTCCGGCAGCCGCGCGAGCGGGAACGCGCCGGAGGCGGTTGGGCCCAGGAAGCGTGGGTGGTCTCCGCGGTGTTCTGGACCGCGTTCGCCGCCGGCGTTCTGCTCAAGGGCCCGGTGATCGTGATGGTCTGCGCGCTCGCCGCCATCGCGCTGATCGCGGTCGATCGCACCGGCCGCTGGCTGTTGGCGCTCAAGCCGATCCCCGGCGTCGTATGGTTCGCGCTGCTGGTCGTACCGTGGTTCCTGGCGATCGTCGGGCGGGCCGGCGATGCTTTCTTTGCCGAGTCGGTCGGACAGGACTTGTTCGCCAAGGTGTTCTCCAGCCAGGAATCGCATGGCGCGCCGCCCGGCTACTATTTCGTGCTGTTCTGGCTGACCTTCTGGCCGGGTTCCATGCTGGCGGCGCTGGCGACGCCGGCGGTCTGGGGCGCGCGGCGCGAGCCGGCGGTCAAGTTCCTGCTCGCTTGGCTCGTGCCTTCGTGGCTCGTCTTCGAATTGGTGGTGACCAAGCTTCCGCACTACGTGCTGCCGCTCTATCCGGCGATCGCGATCCTGATCGCCGGCGTGGTCGACCGGGGTGCGCTGTCACGCCGGCCGTTTCTGGTGTGGGGAACGGTCTGGTGGTTCGTGCTTCCGATGGCGGCGGGGATCGCGGGGATCGTGGCGCTCGCCGTGATCGGTCGCCAGTTCGGGCTGCTCGTGTGGCCCTTGATCGGAGCCGCCTCGGTGATGGGTTTCTTGGCCTGGCGGCTCTATGAAGCCGACGGCGCCGAGCATTCGCTGCTGCGCGCGGTCGTGGCCGCGGTCCTGACCGCGATTGCCATTTTCGGTTTGATCATGCCCTCGCTCGGCCAGCTGTTTCCGAGCGCCATGCTCGCCCGTATTCTGCGCGAGAGCGGCTGTGGCGCCCCGTCGGTCGCGGCCGTCGGCTATCAGGAGCCGAGCCTCGTGTTTCTCGCAGGCACCGACACCCGCCTCACCGACACCGTCGGTGCCGTCGAATTCCTGCGCGGCGGCGACTGCCGCTTCGCCTTCGTCGAGGCCCGCCAGGAGCGAAGCTTCGCCCAGCGCGCCGAGGCCGTCGGTCTGCGCTACACCGCCGGCCCCCGCATCGACGCGATCAATATCAGCAGCGGCCAGCCGATCACGATCGCCGTCTATCGCTCGGTAGGGCCGTCATGAGCCTGAGCGACTGCCTCAAGCGGGTATCGGCGAAGCGCGGCGGCGCTGGACCGGAATGGGTGCGGGCCAACGTGGCCGGCTATCTCGCGCTCTTCCGCCGCGCGCCGAGATCCGCCGAGATGCCGCCGTGGCGCAGACCGCTTCGGCTCGGCCTCGGCGCCGTCGCGGTCATCGTCATTACCGCGGCGACCATGATCGCGGCCGACGCGTGGGCGGTCACTCTCGCGCAGCGCACGCCGGAATGGCTGAGCCGCATCTTCGATCACATCACCGAGTTCGGCAAGTCCGGCTGGCTGCTGGTGCCGATCGCGCTCGTGCTTGCCGGGATCGCGCTCTCGGCTTCGCCGGCGCTTCCACGCATGTCGCAGCGCGTGCTTGCCGCAATCGCGGTGCGCCTCGGCTTCCTGTTCGTGGCGGTCGGCCTGCCGGGCCTCATCTTCACGATCGTGAAACGGGTCGTCGGGCGCGCCCGGCCGCTGGTCGAAGGCAGCGCTGACCCCTTCAACTACCGGCCGCTGGGCTGGAGCGTCGAATATGCCAGCTTGCCGTCCGGCCACGCCGTCGATGCGTTCGCGATCGCGATGGCGGTCGGCGCGCTGTGGCCGCGGGCGCGGCCGCTGCTGTGGACCTACGCAGTGTTGATCGCCGTAAGCCGGGTGGTGCTGACCGCGCACTTCCCCAGCGACGTCGTCGCCGGCGCCGTCGTCGGCGTGGTCGGAGTGCTGCTGGTGCGCGACTGGTTTGCGGCGCGCCGGCTGGCCTTCCTGATCGGCGCGGACGGAACGGTTCGGCCGTTGCCGGGCCCGTCGTTGGCGCGGATCAAGAGGGTTGCCCGGCAGCTTATCGCCCCATAAGAAGCTCGCGCCAGGGCGGTTTGCGTTCCGATGGAAGCGGGTTCGACGCGTTCTCGCCGGTGAACCGGTTCCCTTCCCGGATCGAATACACCCCAGCCGAGGATGCGGGCCGCATGTCGGGCAGATCATGAGCGAAGCGTCTGCAAGCGGGGCCCTTCCGGCCGTGTCCATCGTCGTGCCGGTGCGTAACGAGGCCGGCAATATCGCGCCGCTGACGGCCGAGATCGCGGCCTCGCTCGGTGACGAGGTCAGCTTCGAGGTCATCTACGTCAACGACGGCTCGACCGACCGAACCGAGCTCGAGCTGACGCAGCTGATGGCGAGCCGGCCGTGGCTGCGGCAGATCAAGCACCGGACCGCATGCGGGCAGTCCGCGGCGGTGT
>JBAUOM010000743.1:0-3578 GCA_049579765.1 Xanthobacteraceae bacterium | reverse complement strand
AGTCCCTGCCGCTGCATGCGGTCGAGCAGCTTGGTCATGCGCGGCTGCGCCATGATCGCCATGGCGGCGAGATCGCCGACGCCGAGCCCATCGGCGCCGGACAGACACAGCAGCACGCGATATTCCGCCACCGACAGCTTCCAGGTCTTCAGCTTGGCATGGAATCCGCTCGCGACGGTGTGGCTTGCCCGCGCCAGCAGATAGGAGAGATAGGTCTCGGCGAAGCTTCCGGATTCTTCGAGGCGCGAAGCCCGCGCCGCCGCGTGTCTGGCGCGGTCGGAGACTGCCTCGTTGCGGCGCTTGGGCATGGCGGCTCCCCGGACGCGCCCGATGTTCAATCGACCGGGAGCGGCGACGACATATTCTTTTTCATATATCATGGTCGCTGGCGCAACTGGAGAATGCCATGCTCTCCGACCGGATCGAGGCAAAGTGGATCGACGCGTTCTGCGAGACGTTCGAGCGGTGCGGCGTCAAGCCGGGCGACGGCGCCGCGATCCTGTCGGAAACGCAGTCGCGGCAGCTCAACGTGCATCTCGCCGAGCTCGCTCTGCTGCGGCTCGGCGCGCGCGCCTTCCACATCGTGCTGCCGACCCCGCGCAATCCGCATCCGGTGCCCGTGCGCTCGACCGGCGCCAGCGTCGCGATCGGCGGGCTTCAGCCGGTCGTGTCCGCGCTCGGCCAAGTCGGCTTCGTCGCCGACTTGACGCTCGAAGGCCTGATGCACGCGCCGGAGACCCCGGAGATCCTGAAGGCGGGCGCGCGCATCCTCTACGTCTCCAACGAGCATCCCGAGGCGCTCGAGCGCATGCGCCCGGACCGGATGCTGGAAGCACGCGTGCGCGCGGCCGCCAAGATGCTGCGGGGAGCGCGGCGAATGACGGTGACCTCCGCCGCCGGTACCGACCTCGACATCGACATGGCGGGAGCCTCGAGCGTGGGCATCTGGGGCTACACCGAGAGGCCGGGAACGCTCGCTCACTGGCCGGGCGGTATCGTCGTGAGCTTTCCGAGGAGCGGCACGGTCAACGGCACGCTCGTGCTCGACCGCGGCGACGTCAACCTCACATTCAAGCGCTATCTGGAAGCGCCCGTCACGCTGACGCTCGCGCAGGATTACGTCACGGCGATCGACGGCAGCGGGGTGGACGCCGAACTGATGCGCGCCTATCTGGCCGCATGGGGCGAGCGGGACGCCTATGCGGTCTCGCATGTCGGTTTTGGGATGAACCCGAAGGCCCGCTACGAGGCGCTCGCCATGTACGACCAGCGCGACTTCAACGGCACCGAGCTGCGCGCGGTCGCCGGGAACTTCCTGTTCTCGACCGGCGCCAACGAGTTCGCCGGCCGCTACACCGCCGGACACTTCGACATCCCGGTGATGCGCACGACGATCACCGTCGACAACACCGTGGTGGTGCGCGGCGGCGTGCTGCAGGACGTGTTCGGATAGGATCGGCTTCGAGAAACAGCGGAGCACGGAAGCGACTGTCGCTTTTGTCGCGCTTGCCGGACTTGCAGGAGCGCTATGCCGATCAGGTTCCGGGCGACGACCGGCTGTCGTCACCATCAGTCGGAGTCGCTCCATCGATCCCGCCTCACCGTCATCCAGTAGACGTCGATCTTTGCGGTCCCGGCCACGATGCCGCCCGGCCACGTTCCAACGTGCGTGAATCCCAGCTTTTCGTAGCACGCTATCGCCGTCGCGTTGGCCGCCGACACGCCAAGGTCGATGCGGCTGACGTGATGCTGGTGAAAGGACAATGACAATGCCTTCGCTATCATCGCCGAGCCGATCCCCCGGCGGCGATGGTCGGGCGCAACCAGGACCCGAGACAACCGGCTCGATAGATACGGCCATATGTGGCTGATCTCGACGTGGCCCACCGGATCGCCACGGCTCGTCTCGGCGACCCAGATGGTCCGCGCATCGGGCTGCTTGCTGCTCCCCAGGTATCGATCAAGTTGAGCATCATCGAGCGGATGGCGGAAGAAGCCGGCGCACCATTCAATGAGCGCTGCCTCCGATCGCACCCAGGAAATCAGCCGACCGAAGTCCTCACGGGCGAAAGGACGCAAGGCCACGTCCGGCAATCCTGCGATCTCCTTCATTGTCGGATGGTGCAGGAAGCGCGTCCGCGCCGCAAACACGATCGGCAACGGCGCCGACTCGGGTCCGCGGACGGCCCGGCAAGACAGGCCGGCGAATGCGTATTCATTCCTCCAGCACCGGCGCCCGCGCCAGGTTGAGTTGCCTGAGCATGGCGACGAACGCCGCCAGCCGGTCGTGGCGGTAGGCATCGATGTCGAGGCTGGCGTAGTCGAGAAAGCCCTGCCCGCTGCGCAGGCCGATGCGGCCTTCCCGCATGTTGCGCTCGACGATCTCGGGCGCAGCGTAGCGCTCGCTGCGCAGCGCCTCGGCGAGATAGCGACTGGCGTAATAGAGAATGTCGCCGCCGCCCCAGTCGATGAATTCCAACATGCCGAGCACCGCGAAGCGGAAGCCGAAGCCGTACTTGATCGCTCGATCGATCTCCTGCGCCGTCGCCACCCCCTCCTCCACCATGCGCGCCGCCTCGTTCATCGCCAGCGCCTGGATGCGCGGCACGATGTAGCCGGGGCGCGGCGCGCAGACGACCGGGACCTTGCCGATCGCTTCGAGCAGCGCCTTGAGCTTCGCCGTGACGCCGGGATCAGTACGCGCGCCCGGCGCGAGCTCGACCAGCGGCACCAGATAGGCCGGATTGAGCCAGTGGGCGTTGAGGAAGCGCTCCGGACCGGCAACGGCGCTCGCCAGATCGTCGACCAGGATCGTGGAGGTGGTCGAGGCGATGATCGCCCCGGCGCCGGCGAGCGCCGAAGCACGCATGAGCGCCTCGCGCTTGAGCTCGAGCACTTCGGGGAGGCCTTCGAAGACCACCGCGGCGGATGACAGCGCCGCCTGCGCGTCCCGCTCTGCTACCACGGTCACGCGCGCGGCGATGGCGCCGGTCTTGCTCTCGTCGAACAAGCCCAGCCGCGCCAGGCTCGTGAGCGTGCCACGTACCTCGTCCATCGCCTCGCGCGCCAGCGTGGCAAAAGCCTCGGCCCCGCGCGGCTTGAAGTCGACGATCGTCACGGGGTGTCCGGCATAGGCGAACACCACGGCAATGCCGCGGCCCATGCGCCCGGCACCGAGGCAGGCGACGCGCTGGCGTGGCGTCACTTGAACCCCTCGCGCAGCAAATGCTGCAGCGCCGCCCGATCGAGATGACCCATCCCCAGGCTCCGCAGGGTTCGCCCGCCGACGATGAAATCCTCGCCGCAGATCGCGCCGCCGATGGCGGCGAAGGCACGGGCAAGCGGCGTCGCGACGCCGGCAAGCTCGGCGACCGAGATCAGGAACGACAGCCCGATGCGCGTGTCCTCCAGCATGTAACGGTGGGCGGTCAGCACGATGCGCTCACGCCAGTCGCCGGAATCGGTCAAGCGATCGTGCGCGCCGCGGCCATACATCCATTGCTCCCCGTCCTTGGCGTAGTGGTTGGCGAGCGGGAAATGCGGAGCGCCATATCCCAGGGCCTCGCGCACGGCGATGC
>JBAUOM010000742.1:0-4822 GCA_049579765.1 Xanthobacteraceae bacterium | reverse complement strand
CGGGCCCGTCCGCGGCGGCTTGCGCGCCCGGCAGCCGTTCGCCCGGCGGTCCCTGCGGCGCGGCATTCTCCGGCCCGTCGTTCACCTCGCCGGCGGGACCAGCCGGCGCATCGGGCGCGAAGATTTGCAGCGCGTAGTCCTCGAGCACCTTGGCGGTCTGCGAGGTGTCGTAGTCGAAGCCGGGAGAGTAGATCTCGTCGAACGACATGGCGGCCGTGTGCTCGCGCAGCTTGGCCAGCTCCTCGGCGGTGAAGCCGCCGCGCTTGTAGAGCACGGTGGCGGTCGAAAGGTAGGTCGCCGCGACGAAGAAGCGATCGGCGATGTCGCCGTCGTCGACTTCGCGCGCCGCCGCCGCCATCGTGGCATAGAGCTTGAGCACCGATTTCGGCGGCTCCTCCTTGTTCCAGAGCGTGACCGAGAGGATGCCGCCGTCCTTGAGCGCGCGCATATAGCTGCGCATCGCTTCGCGCGTATAGGAGAACTTCTCCACGATGGCGAAGCCGCCCGGGCTCGACAGCCCGGCGGAATCCGCGAGGCTCAGGTCGATGACGTCGTAGCGCTCGGATGTGTGCGCGAGATAGAGCCGGCCGTCGTAGTCGATCACGCGAACTTTTGGATCGTGCAGCACGTCGCCGGTAAACTCGCGCAGTCTCCGGTCGGCGCGGAACGCCTCGAGCACCGCGGGATTGCCTTCCGCCACGGTGACGGTCCTGGAGTTCATTCGCAGCGCCACCGAGGTGGAGATGCCGCCGCCGAACTGCACGACGAAGGTGTCGGGCGCGTGCTTAAGCAGATAGGGGTAGGCCATCGGCAGAAAGTGGTAGTAGGCGGTCTGCTCGGGCGGCAGGTCGCGGATGATGCCGATCGGCCCCTCGCCGTCGATATACATGCCGAGATAGGCGTTGTCGGGCATCTTCGGGAGATTGAACGCCGCGTTGTCGGAGAGCCCCGGCGCGAAGTGCAGGTACGAGCTGGAATAGATTTCCAGGTATCCGAACGGCGAGGCGTGCGCATAGACGCGCTGGCTGTCGGGAAACTGGCGGGCATAGGCGACGCCCTTGTAGTCGGACACGGCGAGCCTGGGAATATCGAGCACGGGCGGCAGCACGACGTGGGCGGCGACTGCGGCGACCGCCGCCGCGGACAGCCACAGCACGCCGCGACGATCGGCGAATGCCCAGAACCACAACACGCCGCCCAGGAACCACAGGACGAGCGGGACGACGATGAGGTTCTCCGGCGCCGAGAGATACATCGCCACCAGGAAGGCGAGCCCGCACAGGCCGGCGCCGGAGAGGTCGGCGAAATAGACGCGGCCGAAAATCTTCTTGGCCTTGAGGAAGACCGTGCCGAGATAGAGCGCGCCGGCGAGGAAAGGCAGCATGTAGAGCATGAAATTGCCGGCGAGCCGCCACTTCTGCATGGGGTCGGAAACGAGGAAGATGGCGTTGAAGGGAATCTGCTGCGCCAGGAGATTCGCTGCCACCGTGAGCGGCCCGAACGACATCAGCGAGGCCGTCGCCACGCCGCGCCAGTGGCGCTCGAACCAGCCCTTGCCGATGCACATGACGGCGCTGGTGAGGCCGAAGCCGAGCATCGCGAGGCTGACCACCAGCGATCCGAAATGCGCCCAGCTCCCGACCGCGAAGATTCGCATGATGCAAATCTGCAGGGCGATCACCGCGCCGGCCTCCAACCCTACCGCGAGATAGAGGGCGGGCGTCGGCTCGAGGTCGAGATGCGGCGACGAGCGCTGGCCCGCGGTCATGGACGGCCCCCGGGGTGAAGCGCAAATCGTTGGTTCTTCACGGAGAATTCTCACTTGGCCGCAGCCGCCGTGGACTCTGCGTTTCGACCCCACGGCAAGCAACACCACGCCAATATGTCGGCCGTGGGGCCACCCCGCCGAGTGATCCGGACCGCGAAATGGGCTAAGACCGTGCGGTCGGGCTCAACGGCGCGCACGACGATCGCCGACAGTCTCCGGGAGGACATCGCCATGGCCAGCAGCTTGAAACGCGTCATCGTCGCCCCCAAGGGCATGGGGCTCAATGATTTCGTCGCCCATCAGGAAGGCTTCTTCGCCGCCGAAGGTCTCGACGTGGAGCTCGACTGGAAGACCTTCCGCGGCACCCAGTCGAGCTGGAAGGATCTGTCCTATTTCGATCGCCCGCAGGACAAGCCCTATGCCGAGGGCCGCGACGTGATCCAGGGCGCCTGTGCGTGGGGCAGCATCTGCAACGCCAGCGCCGGGATGGGACGTTTCGTGCCCGACGCCTACGGCGTCTCGCCGTGGGCGATCTTCGTGCGACCAGAGTCCAAGATCCATCGGCCTGAGCATCTCGCGGGCGTGCCGGTGTCGGTCGGCATGCGCGCCGGCAGCCACTTCAACGTGCCGTATCGGCTCGAGAAATATCTGCCGCTCGATCAGATCAAGACCGTCAACACCGGCGGCTTCGGCGCGCGGCTCAAGGCGCTCATCGCGGGCGAGGTCGAGGCCGCGAGCCTCCTCCCGCCGCAGATCGCCATGGCCGAGCAACTGGGCCTGCGCGAGATCATCGCGGACACCTTCCATACCCTGTGGTGGGTGCCGGACGAGTCCGAGCCCGCGGTGGTGCGGGGCTATCTGCGCGCGCTCGACCGCGCCGAGAAGGCGATCGATGCCGATCTCGGCAAATATCTGCCGCTCTGGAAGCTCGCGGTCCCGCCGGAATTCGAGAGCTATCACGCCTGGGATTTCGGCCGGTTTGGACGCGGCGAGCGCTTCGTCTACGAGCCGATCCCGCGCGCGGAATTCGACGAGGTGATGGACCAGGTCAAGCGCTGGGGCCTCGATCAGTATCTCAAGGACCGCCGCTACGAGACCTTGAGCTATTCGGTCGGCGCCTGAGCGCGCCCACGTCGAAATGAAGCATCGTAGCGCGCCGCGCGTCTTCGACGCGCTGTGGCGTAATGCGCTCAGTCCTGTCGCGCGGCACCAATCCCGGATCACGCACGCAGTCAGGCCTGCGCAGATTGCCTAATCTTGCCTGCGCTGCTCCATCCGGGCTGGGGACTTACAAACCAACGGCGTCGGTGACGCACTTCTTCATGTGGCTGGCCTTTGCCGCGCCGGCGAGGTTCTTCTGCTTGGAGTCCGCGTCGCAGGTGGTCGCGGCGTCGCGCTCGCACTTCGTCATGAAGCTCTTGAGCGCGGCCCCGGCGAGCTTCTTGTCGGACGCATCCGACTTGCAGGTCGCAAACGCGGGCACGGACCAGACCAGGCAGACGGCGAGTGCCAATGCGATTCTCTTCATGGCTTTCCTCCGGCATGTGCTCCGACAGAGCAAGCGCAGCAATCCTAGTCGAAAGGGAGGTCGCCAAAAAGCCGCCTGATCGGGTTGGTTGCACCCGCGGCCTGTGATTAAGTGTGCTTCCCTCCAATTCGCGGGGCCGCGCATGAAGAACATCAATCCGAACCCCTTCACCTCGCGGCCGGAGATCGAGGGCACCTTCGGCGTGGTCACCTCGACCCACTGGATCGGCACCGCCGTCGGCATGTCGATCCTGGAAAAGGGCGGCAATGCCTTCGACGCCGCGGTCGCTACCGCCTTCACGCTGCAGGTCGTGGAGCCGCATCTCAACGGGCCGGGCGGCGATGTGCCGGTGATTCTCAACGACGTGCGCACCGGCAGGACCGAGGTGCTCTGCGGCCAGGGCCCGGCGCCGGCCAAGGCGACCATCGCCCATTACCGCAGCCTCGGCCTCGACATGGTGCCGGGGACCGGGCTGCTCGCCGCCTGCGTGCCCGGCACGTTCGACGCCTGGATGACGCTGCTGCGCGACTACGGCACCATGCGGCCCGCCGACGTGCTCGCGCCCGTGATCTTCTACGCGAGCCAGGGCCATCCCCTGGTCGAGCGCGCGCACGCCACCATCGCGAGCGTCGAAGAGCTCTTCCACAGGTATTGGCCGACCTCGGCCGCGGTCTATCTGCCCGGCGGCAAGGCGCCGGAGACGGGCGCGCTGTTCACCAACCCGACCTTGGCCGACACCTATCGGCGGGTGTTGCGCGAGGCCGAAAGCGCGGGCGGCGATCGGGTGCGCGAGATCGAGGCCGCGCGCAAGACCTGGTCGCAAGGCTTCATCGCCGAGGCGATCGACCGCTTCTGCCGCACGCAGGCGGTGATGGATACCAGCGGCGAGCCGCACCATGGCGTGCTCACCGGCGACGACATGGCGCGCTGGCACGCCCAAGTCGAGGCGCCGCTCACCTACGACTACGGCCGCTACACCGTGTGCAAGCCCGGCCCGTGGGCGCAGGGCCCGGTGATGCTGCAGCAGCTGGCCTTGCTCAAGGGCTTCGACCTCGAGGGCGCCGATCCCGTCAGCGCGAATTTCGTCCACCTGCTGGTGGAATGCTCCAAGCTCGCCTATGCCGATCGCGAGAAATTCTACGGCGATCCCGATGTCGTCGAGGTGCCGATGGCGACGCTGCTCTCGGACGCCTATAACGACGAACGGCGCAAGCTCATCGGCGAGCAGGCTTCGCTCGACCTGCGCCCGGGCTCGGTCGCGGGCTTCGGCGCGGTGGTGAAGCTGCGGCGCGACGACGGGCCGCGCCATGCCGTCGGCGGCATGGGCGCGGGCGAGCCGACCGTCGGCCGCCTCGGCGAGATGCGCGGCGATACCGTGCATTTCGACATCGTCGATGCCGCCGGCAACATGGTGTCGGCGACGCCTTCCGGCGGCTGGCTGCAATCCTCGCCGGTCATTCCCGAGCTCGGCTTCTGCCTCGGCACGCGCGCGCAGATGTTCTGGCTGGAGGAGGGCCATCCCGCCT